>DAIMKZ010000202.1:0-1545 GCA_036721445.1 Candidatus Delongbacteria bacterium | reverse complement strand
TATATAAAAAAATTATACTAGTTCGAGTATAGTCGAAATTAATGTCAAGTGAGGAAGTTGTATCTTCTGCTATGTAATATCCTATTATTTTCTTGCTTATTTAAATCAAAACCGGTAAATGTAATTACCGGAGTCCGCTATACTGAATTCAGGCATAGAAAGTCGTTTCTTAAGCGTCAATGAATTTTCTGTAGAGCGGGGAGAGGTAAGATCAGGCGGGAAATCAGACCAATAAAAAAGCCCCTTGTGTTAAGGGGCTTTGATAATGTGAAAAGTTTATATTACCATTCGTAATCTTCTTCCATATCCTCTTCAGTATCAGCTTTTTCGGTCTTAGGTCTGTTCTTGAAAGCTATTACGTCGAATCTGTATTCGGCGCCGATAGTGAAGTTGAAGTTCGGGGTAGAATCTTCTTCTTTCAGGTGTGTTTCAAAACCAAATCCTGCAAAAGCGCAAAGTTCAGGCAGCTGCGAGGGATAATAATTGACTTTTGACCCGAATTTCATTGAGTTTATACTGTCGCTTTCCGGATCGTCTCCGAGCTGCCATGTTGTTCCGGCAAGAAAAGCGGTCAGGTTGATCTGCTCGTTCAGGTCCTGCGCATATTCAAACCCGAATGAAAGGTCAATGTATTTACCCATATAACCCGCTGTGTATTCCCATGGAAAAAGTCTGATCGCTTCATCGGCCATCTGATATTTGACGGTCATGAAACCTTTTATCGTAGCGTCTGAGATCCAGTTGTCAAGCTCGTATGCGTAATCTCCCGCAGCTCCGACTGCCATCGGCATGGTTTCGGAATCCTCGTCGTAATAGGTCTCAACAAGTCTGTAGTCAAAAAGTCCGTAAGCCATCCAGCCCTTTTCAAATCTGCCCCACGGGGTTTTCTTTACCAGATCGACTTTTTTGTTGAAGAATCCGATATCGATCGTCGCGTCCACAAAAGTAGAGCTTACGCCGTCGGCATCTTCGATCTGAGGAGTGATCTGCTCATAAGTTATCGGAAGTCCGACCTGGAAGAACCATTTTCCGTCCCCTTTGGTTACGGGTTCTTCAGCTTCCTGCCAGTCATCCCAGTTGTCATCTTCGGTCGCCGCTTTTTTCTCTCCGCCCATTTTCTTTAAGGACTCTTCAGTCACATAAAAACGGAATCTCGGGTCCAAATGCAGATTGAGCACGGATCCGAACTGATCGGCGCCTTCAGGAGCCTCTCCGTCAATGACCGTCTTTGAGAAATTATAGCTGAGATCGCCGTCAAGATAGAATTTGTTGTTCTCACCCTGAGCTGTTTCAAGATTATACCTTATGTAAGGAATCGTGAAAGCCGTTGTTGAAACAGGCAGGTCGGCAGTGTCGAATTCATAGTTAAAATACGCGCCGCCGTCAAAACGGTTCTTGAGTATTTCAGTCTCAGGCCCTTTTTTTATCTGACCGAAAGAAGCTGACGCGAGTGCCGCTAAAATACACAAAATAAACGCTCTTTTCATATTTTCTACTCCGCTTTATTTTAGTCTTTAAAGCTCATTAACGAGCATAAGAGAATGT
>DAIMKZ010000201.1:0-1558 GCA_036721445.1 Candidatus Delongbacteria bacterium | reverse complement strand
ACTGCTGAAGGCGGAGTCTCTAAAATACGGAAAAAGGTCTGTGATCCTTCTCCCCGGACAGGGATGGCTTCAGGTCCATGAGACGATAGGTCATCCGCTCGAGCTTGACAGGATTCTCGGCTACGAACTTTCTTACGCGGGCGGATCTTTTGTCAACCTTGACTCGTTCGGCAAACTGAAATACGGTTCGGATAAACTTAATGTGAGCGCTTACGGAGGATTCCCTAATTCGCCAGGATCATTCGGTTTTGACGACGACGGAAGCCCGGAAAAAAACTATCTAATGATCGACAAAGGACTTCTGGTCAACTGCCTTACATCAAGAGCCATGATCAACGAAGCGAACGAGAGGGCCGGAAGAAAGATATTTAAAGACAGCGGCGGGGCTTCCAGATCGACCGCGTTCTACAGGGCTCCCATAGACAGGATGACGAATGTGAACATACTCCCCGGCACTGACGGAAAGCTCAAAGATATTATAGCCTCAACGGAGAACGGCATCGTAGTTGATAACCCTACATCCTGGTCCATCGGCTCGAACAGGGAGCATTTTCATTTCGGATGCGAGATCGCCTGGGAGGTTAAGAAAGGAAAAATCACAAGGATTTTAAAAAATCCCACATATCAGGGGCATACCGTTGATTTCTACAATTCTCTGACTGCCGTCGGAGACAAAACTACATGGGTGGTCGGTCAGGTCGAGAACTGCGGAAAAGGCGAACCGAATCAGGTAATGGAACTCGGACACGGCGTGCCGGTACTCAAGTTCGATAACGTAATCACAGGAGAGAGGAAATAATTATGATATCAGCTAAAATAAAGAAAATATTCGAAGAGGCAAGAAAAGAAGCCCTCAAGCATAAAGTTCAGGCTAACCTTTCATATCACAGCGAAAAAAGCCATCTTATGAGGATCGGAAATAATTCTGTATCTCTGAACACTTCCGAAAACCTGACCAGACTCGACATTAAGGTAACAATAGGAAAAAAGCAGGGAACTCACACTCAAATGGGTGAGATATTTTCAGCCAAGTATGTGATCGAAGCACTGAAAATCGCGATCGACAAGGCTAAAAACTCTCTTGATCTTGATTTTACCCCGCTTAAAGAAACAGTTGAAGATAATTTTGTTCAGATCGACCAGTTCGACAAAAAGCTTGAGAATCTCGATCCTGCTTTTAAAATGGAAGCATACAAGAAGATAATTGAGACAGTCGGACAGCAGTACAACTATTCGGGATCATGGTCGAGCGGAAGCACTGAACATTTTTTCATGACGACCGAGAACGAGAAATCGGCATACCATATTGTGACCGACCAGCTGTTCAATATCGTTTTAAAACATCCTGAAAAGAAATGGGAGCTGAGTTCTACTCAGACAGGATGGAAAAAATCTGATTTCAAAGCTTCAAAGACAATCAAGGAATTTCAGAAGCTGCTCCCGGTATATGAAAACCACAAAGGGTTCAAAGTAAAACCGGGCAAATACACGGTCGTTCTCGGATCCGCAGCAATAGCAGAGGTAATGGAAATGGCCCTGTGGACAGGATTTTACGGAA
>DAIMKZ010000200.1:0-1577 GCA_036721445.1 Candidatus Delongbacteria bacterium | reverse complement strand
GAGACTCTGTCCTGTCCCTTTTTTCTATGCCGAAATATTTTAGTTCCCCTGCCTCGTAGGCAAGCAGTCTTACCTGAGCGGTGTCGGATAAGAGTTCTTCAAGCGTCAGGGAGATGTTTTTGTGCTGATACAGCCATTTTGAAGAAATATCATCTACAGTATAAGGACTTTCTCCTATAACTTCAGATGAATCGGTGAATGTTTCGCTCCCTCTTTTAATATCGTACACCCATTTATTCCCGACATTAAGAGGCATTATCCCTGCAATGATCTCCGAAAAATCATCGTCCGATCCGGGAACGCATGACAGAACGGCAAGCGGTGCCGATAAAATCAGAATATACTTAATTATCTTCATTCTCTTCTGACAGGAGTGATATTTCCTTTAGAAGTACGCTCAGAACTTCAGCTTCGGGTATCTTGCGGATTATTTCTCCTTTCCTGAACAGCAGAAATTCTCCGATACCGCCCGCGATCCCGATATCGGCCTCCCTGGCCTCTCCAGGCCCGTTCACGGCGCAGCCCATCACGGCCAGGTCGATGCATCTGTTCAGTCTGAGACCGTCAAGTTCGGCCTCCAGCCTGTCCACGAGTTTCTCCAGGTTGACTTTTGTCCTTCCGCACGTCGGGCATGAAATAATATTGACACCGTTTATTTTGTGCCCCAGCGATCTTAAGATTATTCTGGCGGCCCTGACCTCCTTTTTAACATCGCCTGTCAGAGACACCCTGATAGTGTCGCCTATGCCCTGATACAGAAGTATGCCCAGTCCGACGGACGATTTGATAGATCCCGAAAAGATATTACCGGCCTCCGTAACTCCCAGATGAAGAGGGTAGTTGTAAAATGAGCTTATTTTCTTATATGATTCGATCATCAGTGGAACGTCGGAGGATTTGAGCGAAAGTACGATATCGGTGAAATTCTCTTCTTCGCAGTAGCCGATGTATTTCGTCATGCTGTCAACCATGCCCTGAGCAGTTACTTTATCGTATTTTTTTAGAATGTCCTTTTCAAGCGAACCTGAATTAACGCCTATCCTGACTGGGATGTTCGCCTTTGCGCATGATCTTAAGACCTCGGCCGTTTTTTCTCTTCCGCCGATATTACCCGGATTTATTCTTATCTTGTCTATACCGTTCTCGACAGCCAGAAGCGCAAGCTCGTGGTCGAAGTGAATGTCGCCTATAAGCGGTATGTGTATATTTCTTTTGATCTCAGGTATCGCGGCGGCAGATTTCCTGTCCGGTATGGCCACTCTTACTATGTCGCAGCCTGATTCCTCAAGCTCAAGTATCTGCTTAACCGTCGCTTCGGTATCTTCCGTCAGAGTGTTGGTCATGGACTGAACTGCTATGGAGTTGCCGCCTCCTATAATAACATTTCCGATGCTGACAGTTCGTGTTGGTCTTCTCATTTTATTCTATCCCGTGAGTGATTTTTAAATATTCGCCTATCTTTTCCGATCTCTTAATTCGGAGCGCGCCTGATCGGGAGACTTTAATAAAAGAGCTTGCGTTCTTCTGTTCCTTGAGGTCAAGAAGTACCCGTTCCTTTTCAAGCTCAAGAATTACAG
>DAIMKZ010000199.1:0-1668 GCA_036721445.1 Candidatus Delongbacteria bacterium | reverse complement strand
CATTCGAGGGAAAATTCTATAAGAGGAGCGGCAGCAATACGATCGAGCTTAACGGCAGCAACCTGACAAACTTTCTGCTTAAAAAATACGGCAAAACATGGGACGATATTGCGGTAGAAGAATTCAAGCTTAATGAAATTAATACCGAAACAATAGACAGATTCAAAATGCTGGCTCAGGAAAGAGTTCCGGCTGTTTCACAGGAAAAAGACCTTAGATCTTTACTTGAAAAATTGAATCTTTACGAAGGGAAATATCTTAAAAGAGCCGCTATTCTGCTATTTGGAAAAGACCCTCAGAAGTATTTCATTCAGTCACACTCCAAGATAGGAAAGTTCTTAAGTGACAGTGAACTTCTGACAAGCGATATTGTCGAGGGAAATTTGTTCGAGCAGCTCGATAAATTAATTGATATTCTGAGAACCAAATATCTTAAAAGCTATATATCTTACAAAGGACTGCAGAGGATCGAAACACTTGAATATCCTTATGAAGCTGTCAGGGAAGCAATAATAAACGCACTGATCCATAGGGATTACAGCGATACGACCGTACTTCAGATAAGAGTATATGACGATAAGATCATATTTTCAAACGGAGCCACTCTATCTCCTGAAGTCCCAATTGAGAAATTCAAGAAAAATCATATATCAAAGCCTTTCAATCCTATAATAGCTAATATTTTTTATAAAGCAGGTTTTGTTGAAAGCTGGGGTAAAGGTACTAACAATATTATGGATGATTGCCTTAAAATGGGATTGCCTGAGCCGGAATATTTATATGAACTGAAAGCTGTACAGGTCATTTTCCGAAAAGTTAAACATAAGAATGTCCCAAAAAATGCAACTGTAGATGATACAATAAGTGATAGTGTAAACATAGTTGATGAGCCTCTAAATGAGCCTCTAAATGAGCCTCTAAATGAGCCTCTACAGAAGATGCTGGAGGTGATAGAGAAAGATCCCTATATTATTAAAAATGATTTAGCCGTGAAGATAGGAATTAGCAGAGCGAGTGTTACAAGAAACTTAGCAAAGCTAAAAGAATTAAATTACATTAAACGCGAAGGATCAGATAAAACCGGCCGGTGGGTCATAATTAAAAATAAATCCGGAGATAAATAGACAATGTTCAAGAATAAGACTCTTCTTATAACAGGCGGAACCGGGTCGTTCGGCAACGCGGTGCTCAACAGATTTCTGCACACTGAAGTCAAAGAGATCAGGATATTTTCACGAGACGAGAAGAAGCAGGACGACATGAGGCGTCAGCTCAACAATTCAAAACTGAAGTTCTATATAGGGAACGTAAGGGACTACGACAGCATATATGAAGCTTTAAAAGGCGTTGACTACGTTTTCCATGCAGCGGCGTTAAAACAGGTCCCTTCATGCGAATTCTTTCCGATGGAGGCAGTCCGTACGAACGTCGAGGGTACATACAACGTGATCAAAGCCTGTATCGCCAACAAAGTAAAGAAAGTTGTGGTTCTGAGCACTGATAAGGCAGCTTATCCTATAAACGCGATGGGTATTTCCAAGGCTATGATGGAAAAAGTGGCGATAGCCGAGTCAAGGAACGTGGATGAGAAGGAAACGACCATCTGCGTGACCCGATACGGCAATGTGATGGCGTCGAGAGGCTCGGTGATCCCGCTGTTCATAGAGC
>DAIMKZ010000198.1:0-1744 GCA_036721445.1 Candidatus Delongbacteria bacterium | reverse complement strand
TACGCAGATTCTCTCCGCACAAAACTTCTCGAATCATTTCTTTCACACAACGTAAAGACCAATCCCTACGACATCAGGATAATGGAAACTTTCTTCAACTCGGAGAACGGCTATATCGCATTAAAGATAAGGTTCTACAATAACTCTCAGAGGGACATTATAGTCTCAAGGAGCCATTTTACGCTGTTCGATGCTTCCGGCAAGTCATACAAATTCGATGTGGTGGCCGCCAAAAAAGGGAATTATAAAGGACTTCTGGAGAATTTCAAGATAAATCCCGACAGATTCTCGACCGGACTGCTCGTATTCGATACTTCCATAAGAAGAAATCCCGTAATGTCCAAAATAGTCTGGCAGGATGACCTGGGCAATACTTTCGAGAAGCTGTTCCCTAAGAAATCACTTACAGAACTGGTGCTTGAATGATCTACGGCATAGGCACGGATATAATCGAGGTCGCCAGAGTAAAAAAGAGCATCGAGACCATCGGCGGATTCAAAGAGAAGATTTACGGCAGCACTGAAATAGAGTATTGCGGATCAAAGGCGAACAGGTACGAGCATTTTGCAGGTAGATTTGCGGCGAAAGAGGCTTTTTTGAAGGCGTTGGGAACAGGCTGGAGGAACGGTATCGCTTTTAAGGAGATCGAAACAGTTAATGACGAACTTGGTAAACCGGAACTTAAGCTGAATGGAAAAGCGCTGAAATTCGTAAAAGACAGAGGCCTGATACTTTCGGGAGTATCGATCTCGCACACAAAAGAAACGGCAGTCGCTGTCGTGATACTGGAAAAGAAAGAATAAAACGGAGCTTTAAGAATGCTTGACGAAATAAAAGAAGAACTTACCGAGATAAATTCAAAATTCGAACACATCCGGGGGCATCTTTGATCTTGATAAGTTTAAAAATGAGATATCGGAGCTCGAGCAGGAGACCTTAAAAGAGGGTTTCTATAACGATCAGGAAAGGACCCAGTCCCTGTTTTCCGAAATATCAAAGAAAAAATACTGGATCGAATCCTTAGGCAGAGCGCAAACTTTGAACAAAGACATCTCCGACCTTTTCGAAATGCTGTCGGAAGATGAATCCGAATCGAAAGACATAAAAAAAGAGATAATTTCAACTTTCGGCGAATATAAGACCCTTATCGAGGAGCTTGAACTGAGGGGAATGCTTTCAAGGCCGGAAGACAAAAAGGACTGCATGTTCACAATCCACGCCGGTTCGGGCGGGACAGAGGCGTCCGACTGGGCGACGATGCTTTCCAGAATGTACTGCCGCTTCTTCGACATGATGGGGTTCAAGTGGGATCAGGTCGATCTTATCCCCGGAGACACGGTAGGCATAAAGTCAGTCACATTCGAAGTAAGGGGCGAGTACGCCTACGGCTACCTCAAGTCGGAATCCGGCGTGCACAGGCTGATCAGGATCTCGCCGTTCGACGCGGCGCACAAGAGGCACACCTCTTTTTCCTCGGTCTATGTGCTGCCCGAAGCGGACGACATCGAGATCACTATAGACCCGTCAGACTTAAGGATAGACACATACAGGTCGTCCGGAGCCGGAGGGCAGCATGTGAACAAAACTGACTCGGCCGTCAGGATCACGCACATACCGACGGGCACGGTCGCCGCGTCCCAGAACGAGCGCTCGCAGATGTTCAACAAAGATACGGCCATGAAGCTTTTAAAGGCCAAGCTCTACCAGAAGAAGCTCGAGGAGGAAAAAGCCCGTCTGTCATCTC
>DAIMKZ010000197.1:0-1759 GCA_036721445.1 Candidatus Delongbacteria bacterium | reverse complement strand
GGTTCTCCGACATTTACCTTTACACGATCGCAACAGGAGAACTTAAAAAGCTCACCGACGACATCTATTCCGACAACGAACCGAGGTTCTCCCCCGACGGAACAAAAATCGCCTTTTCATCTGACAGGCTTGACGACCTGACGACGGATAAGAAATTACTCTCAGGCGTCATGGACAGGAATTTGAATGTAAAAGATATCTTTATACTCGATATAGCTTCAGACACCATCACTCCGGTAACCGAACCTGGAGATTTCAGGCAGTTCTCTCCGTTCTGGATAGATGACAACAGGCTTGGGTATATATCTGACGGATCAGGTATCTCCAATATCTACTATAAAGATCTTGCAGCAGGACGGACATCCGGCCTTACCAATCTGATGACAGGATGTTCGCAGGCATCATACAGCGACAACAAAATCGCTTTTACGGCTGTATTTAAAGCCGGATACGATATATTCATGATCAATGATGTGGAAAAACTCATAGAAAACAAAAAAGCCCCCCTTGAAGTCAGGTGGTATGAAGAAACCGATTTCTCAATAGTCTCTGCGGAAAAAGATTCCACTTTCGAATTCTCAAAGACAGATCTGAGGAAATTCAGGTTCAGAAAAGACCTCTTGGAAGAGAAGCCGGAAAAAGTCGTCACAGAGGAACAGAGGATTGAGCTGAGAAAACCTAAATCCTATGAGATCCACTTCACTCCTGATATTATAACGGTCAATGCGGGTTACGCTACCGGTTACGGGGTCGTGGGTTCCACCTACATTCAATTCTCCGATTATCTTTCCGACCACCGTTTTATTCTTGCCACCGATCTCAATCAGGATATTCTGAACTCCAATCTCGGCTTATATTACTACTATTTGAAGAACAGAACGAACTTAGGCATGGGAATCAGTCACGAAGTCGTCTATTACTACATCTGGGACGAAAACGAGACCGAGCCTGATGACTGGTACAGGGACAGGCTTCTGGGAATACACCTTTCTACTCAGTATCCTTTCAGCCGTTTCTCAAGGATAGATTCCTCGCTAGATATAACGAGTATCGTAAATGAAAAATACAGTTATTCCTCTGAGGATTATCTGCATGACCACACCAATACCATTATGACTGCAGGCGGAGGTTTTTCGTACGACAATGTTATCTGGGGATATTACGGGCCGGAGAACGGAACCAGGATGATGATCAATGCGTTATACGGTTCTGAAACGGACGATCTGACTCTGAAAAACGAGAGCACGGGTTATTTTTCCACTTTCGCTTTGGACTACAGGAAATATTTCAGGCTTAAAGGGGAATATCAGATCGCGCTGAGACTGTCCGGAGCGGTCAGCGACGGCAGTACACCGCAGAATTTTTATCTGGGCGGCTTTTCGAACTGGCTGAACTACAAATATAATGACGACTACAGCTATGACACTTATATTGACAAGTATTACTCCTCAAGGGTTTATCCTTTAAGGGGATACAGGCTTCTTGAGAGATCGGGCAACAGGTACGCTCTGGTCAACGCCGAATTCAGGTATCCTTTCGTAAGATACATGGTTCTGGGTTTTCCGTTCCCGATGGTTCTGGGAAAGATCGACGGGGTTTTGTTTACAGACGCCGGCAGCGCATGGAACAACGAGGATTTCAGAGGCACTTATAAAGACGATGAAGATAACAGACGCCTGAAGGACATCCTGTTCTCATCGGGCATCGGATCAAGGATGAACGTGGGATATTTCATTCTGCGCTACGACGTTTCATGGTC
>DAIMKZ010000196.1:0-1796 GCA_036721445.1 Candidatus Delongbacteria bacterium | reverse complement strand
AGTTAAAATTCTCATACAGGTAGTAGTAGGTCTTTATGCCTTCGGCGAAGATACATGAAAACAAGCTCAAGACGGTAATGAATATTATCTCCACTTTTCTGCATTCAGTTATGGTATTGAATAAGTTAATAAGCATAGTACTTTCTCCGGAGATTTTATTCTGAATATAATTTAAGACTTTTTATGCAGTTTCGAAAGTAATGAAATTAAAATTGTTGATTTTTATGAAGTATTTGGTTAATTTATACCGGACATAAGAAGAATGGCGGTAAGTTAGCTATGCTATCACCGAAAATACTGGAATATTTAAAGAGAAACCTTCTTTTCGAAGGTATTCCCGATGAAGAGCTTCAGAATCTGGAAGACGATTTTTTTCAGCTTAAGGAGTATCAGAAGGAAGACCTTATAATAGAGCAGGATGCTGACCCTGACGGCGTTTATCTGATCCTGAAAGGTTCTGTCGTTGTCAAAAAATCTACAATGAAAGATACGACGGACGATGAACTGAACAAGGAGATCATCCTCAATTACTGCAGTAAAAATGAATTTGTAGGTGAACTGGCTCTCGTGAGCAACAAAAAGAGGGCGGCAAATGTTTACGCTTTCAGTTCTGTTTGCAGAATAATTTTCATAAACACAGCCGATTTCTACAGGATCTATGAAATAATACCCGGAATCCAAAAGAATCTGGGTAAAACAATAGCCGAAAGGCTGGGTGAAACTTCAATAAGAGCGGCTAACGAGTCCAGCAAATACAAGAAACTTTACGAACTTCAGCTTGAGAACTCGGTCAGAACGACTCAGCTGCTGAAGACTCAGAAAGAATTCGAGAAAAGGAATCTGGAACTTCTTCAGAGCCAGAAGGAGATCAAAAGAACAGCTATCGTAGAGACCATTCTGACCATGATAAATTCTATACACAAAGATCTCGACAGCGGCCTGAATTCAGTTTCTGAGAAAATTTCAAAGATCAGGGATATTGCCGGTACAGAAGGCTCCGTACAGATGAAAGATATTGTAATAGCGGCTGAAAAAGAATTCTGCGAATTAAGGGCGGTACTGGATCTCTACTCTGATCAGGCCACGCTGGAGTTCGGTACTGACGATCAGGGAAGGAAAGTGATCATATTCAAACCCAGGGAAAATGAATAATAAAGAAAAACAACAAGGTAGATAATTATGAGCATGTTCAGCTATTTCAAATTCGACGACAGAACTGATCCCAAGATAAAAATAGCCGCCAATCTGTCTTTCCTGGCCTGTTTCGGAACTTCAGGATGGATAGCCTCTCTTATGAACTTCATGAACTTTACAAAGCAGGAGTTCAATCTGACCGCTTTTGATTTCGGGCTGATACTTTCAGTTAATGAAACCGCAGTTCTGTTCGGGTTCATAATATCAATTATGCTCGCATATATTTCAGAATCAAGGCTTCTCGGGATCCTTGTAGCTTTAGCCGGTACGGCTATTACCCTGTGTACTTTCGCGCAGTTTGAGATACCTTTACTATCCTCCGTTTATACTCTTATAGGCGATCGCATCAGCAGTTTCACCGTCAATATGGCTATTTTCGCCTTCATTATTTCACTAAGCTACGAATACTTCGAAGCGTCCAAAGAATCACTCGTTAAACACAGTACGGACAGTGCTGACACACCGATAATTCTAAGCAAGATCACGGCTTACGGCCTGCTTGGAACCGCTTCCGGATTCCTTACGGTCACGGTACTCGGTTTTATCCCTATGAACATCGTTCTTGAAAGCGGTTCGGCCGATATAAAATATTACATTCTGTA
>DAIMKZ010000195.1:0-1811 GCA_036721445.1 Candidatus Delongbacteria bacterium | reverse complement strand
CGTCGTTGATGAAAACTGATGCCGTTATGTGCATAGCGTTGACCAGTACAAGTCCTTCTCTGACCCCGCTTTCGTCGATCACCTGCTGAACTTCATGCGTAATATTGATGAACTGTCTTCTCTGCGTCGTATTGAACCACAGTTCCTTTCTGAATGACTTCATTTAGTCTCCGATGTATTTTTAAGTTTATATATTTCTCCGACAGCTGTCTCCATAGCGGAAAGTTCGTCGTCTGTCAGAAAATCAAAGTGTTTTTTTCTTTTATTCAAAGAAATACTGCCATCATTTTGAAGGCATAACTGAATGAAAAGGTCTATGAGTCTGTCCGGCATATCGATTATATCCTTAAGGGCAATTTTTGCGCGGTCATAATTAACAAGAAAGTCAAGTTCTTCGGTAAGTTCATTTTCGATCGTACGGACAACAAAATCATAAAGATATTCGGTCTGAACTGTCATATCGGCGAATCTGTAAAATTTATCCGTGCTGTTCAAAACGGTCATAACTCCTCTTTCATCAAGGCTGTATTCTGTCAGCTTCATGATCTTTTTAGAGAAGGATTCGAGAGAATCGTTGTAATCCGCTGGATTTTTTAATATTACGGCGGATACGGGAAACATAAGCCCTGCAGGTACAAGTCCCCTGAGAGATAAGATATTATGGATCAGAAATCTGTGGATCCTTCCGTTACCGTCTTCGAAAGGGTGCAGGAATACAAATCCGTATGAAATGATTCCGGCATGAACTACAGCGGGAACTTTACCTTTTGTCATGTTCAAGTGAGCAGCTTCAAGGCCTTTCATCATGCTGAGCAGATCATCAGGTTTGGGAGATATATAATGGACGATCTCCTTCTGATAAGATACGGTCTGCCCGACATAGTTCTGCGTACTTCGGTAGCCTTTGTCAGCGAACCTGGGATCAACTGTCTTGTTCTGCAGCTCAATAAGTTTTTTTTCACTGCAGAAATCTTCCTGTCCGGCTGTTTCGAGCAGTGAGATAAATCTCTCCGTTCTGGAAAAACCGGGTTTGATGTTCTCTATCTCGAACGATGATTTTGTTTCTTTGTTGTAAAAATAACTCAAAGCTCTTTTCAGCAGTTCGGGAGGATACGATCTGAGCACGTTCTCGCACAATTTATTCAGTTCCGCGGATTCAAATTTTTTCAGCTTTTCGGTTTTTCTGACCGACGGGCAGAAATCTTTATTGCCCGGAAGGTTATTTACGACACGGTGTCTCGGACTTCTTGCACCCGGAGAAACGCTATAATAAAATCCACTGTCAAGAGCTTCTATATAGTTTCCGCTGTCCAGATCATTTAAGGGCAGTCTGACTCCTTTGAAAAATTCATAAAAGAACCAGATCCGACGGGAATACTTTCCGGTGGGTTTCGAGCTGATATAGTCAATTATCTCATCCTTCCCGGCTGCATCAAAAATTAAATTCAGGCAGAGAAGATCGACACCGTCATATTTTAAAGCGAACTCAAGATGGTTTCCCGTACTATCACCCGGCCAGTATTTATGAGGATAGATATCTTCCGTTACATCACCGTTCGTTAATGTCCTCCGTTCACTTTGAAATGATATTCTGGATATGTGCTTAAGGGGAAATGTGCTTATGCTGTACTTACTTATCAGAAAAGAATAACCTGCAATTCTATGTTCCTGACGGTTCGCTCCCATTCAAACTCCGTAAAATTGTTATCGATCGTGTAATATAAATAAAAAATGTCTAAATGTCAAATAAACAGTTATAATGATATAAAATTATGGTAAAACGATTATCATATCTGTGTTTTGATGCTTTT
>DAIMKZ010000194.1:0-1814 GCA_036721445.1 Candidatus Delongbacteria bacterium | reverse complement strand
GATTTACTTTAAGTAATTCGGGAATGGTTCTTGAGCCGTAATTACCAAATTCAGAAAGTTTCCTGAAGTTTTTTGGATAGAGTTTTGCATAGAAATAAGACCCGAGTATGATACCGGCTACTCCTCCGATCGCAGCATCGAGATAACCGTTACCGACCGCGCCCGCTATCGTTCCCGGGCAATAACCTAAAAGAGCGAATCCCACTCCGAATATGAGACCTCCGACAGCATTGAGCCCGAAAGAACCCGCCTTGGGATATAACTGAACGATTTTCAATTCTTTTAGAAAATATACTCCGAACGATCCTGTAATTACTGCAGACAGCATGATCTTTATAACGGTGTTATCTGTAAAAAGAAGCTGACCCACTATCACATCGTATTTGGTCGCTCCGCCTTTCTGAAGAAGAAATCCGAAAACCATTCCTGAAATGAGGCTTATAACCAAAGTCTTTCTGTTCACAGAATACCTCCGCCGGGAAAAATGATATGAGCCGTTATTATTCCGCCTATAAAGAAGAATATCGCCGATATCCATCCGCTTATTGCAAGCTGCATCGCTCCCGAGATCCCGTGACCGCTTGTACATCCTCCTGCCATCCTTGCTCCGAATCCAAGAAAAACACCTCCGGAAACTGCCGCGATCAGCCTAAGAATAAAACTTCCGCCGTAGTACCTTTCCCATGTGGCCGGAACGGACATGATCTCAAGATCGCCAGATAAAAGGGCAGAAATAAATGAGCCGATAACGATCCCGATAACAAAAACGATCTCCCAGTCCACTTTTGGCTCGAACTGCTTAAAATATTCCATCTGATCGATCTTCTTGTTTCCGAATAGCTTGCCTATGATGCCTCCCGTTCTCGCGAAAGCCGTCGAGCATCCGATAGGCTTCTTCAGGAATATGAATGTGAACCAGCTCAGTATCCCTATAAGCGATCCTGCAAGATACGGCGACCATCTCACTTGAGTAAATAAGTTTGTCATAGGCTCCTTTGTTCCATTTTAGTCGTTGTGGTATCTTGAACCGTGGATATTCACGCATGCTCTGCACTGTTTCATATATCCCGCATTACCGTATCCGGTTATTCCGCCTGCTACATTGTAAACGAGCTTAAAGCCTTTGCTTTTGAGTATGCTAGCGGCCAGACTTGATCTGTGACCGGTACTGCAGATCACAGCGAATGTCTTCTTTTTGTCAAGCTCTTTGTACCTGACGCGCAAATCCGGAGCAGGTATGTTCACTGAACCTGCTATATTACCGCCGGAAAATTCCCCTTCCGCTCTTGAATCTATAAGTATGATGTTTTTGTCTCCATTCATCATTTTGTGAAGCTCTTTTGCAGACAGCTGTGGTACATGATCGGTCTCGAGACCTGTTTTTGCCCATTCGAACATTCCGCCTGCCAGATATCCTGTTATTTTGTCTATCCCGACCCTGTTAAGCCATCTTACGATCTCTAATGGCGTTTCGTGACTGTCTATCACCAGAATTATTTCTTTTGAAGGCGGAACGATCCAGCCGGCAAAGGTCGGAAAATTTCCGCCCAGATCGATGTTCAGTGCTCCGGGGATGTGCTGACCGCCGAAAGCGTTATATGTCCTCGTGTCAAGAACAAGCACATTTTTAGACTTGGACCTTTTAAGGAATTCTGACGGATCGAGACTGTTTATTACGGGAAGAGACCGTAAAAGAGCAGGGCCCTTTCTGTTGATATCGGAGCATCTGCCGAAATGATCAGGTGCGGTAGGCATATTTGTCGTTAGCGACCTTATGAACTCGTTTTTGTCCTTTATCTGAAGCGCACCGTTAT
>DAIMKZ010000193.1:0-1848 GCA_036721445.1 Candidatus Delongbacteria bacterium | reverse complement strand
AAAAAGATATACAGATCTTTTTAAATTCCTTCGATGATTTGAACTTGTCGAAAAGTTCTTTCTGCTCCGTTATATTGTCCGATCTGTATATCTTTTTAGCTGAGTCTTTTACAAAATCGGCAAAATCCAGATTGTCTATTATGCTCCTTATATTCTTCGTGCTTGGACTGCCTTTATCAAAGAAAGCAATAAGTTTCCTTGAACTTTCCGCCTGACTGAATATCTCCTGATGCATGAAGAATTTGAACGGGGCAACAAGTTCAGTATCCTCGGCTCTCAGCTTGCTTCTTGTAACGGGAACATCGATCCTCTCCCCTTTTCTGATGCTTTTTACAGATCCGTCCTTGTATTTCCATTTTATATCTTTGAATGAATAAACCTGGTAATCTTCACTACCGTATTCAATGAAAGTACCTTCTTTCAGATCGATCACGTTCTTAGTGAACTTCAATATTGCAGTGAGGTCTGATGAGATCAAAATGAAGTTATTGTCGTCGGTACAGCCTTTTCCTGCATAAAGACTGCTTCCCGCTTTGATGGCGTATGATATCTCAGTGACAGGATCCACAATGACTGCAGCATATGAACCTATCACTTTCTCCGACGCGCTCAAAATGGCTTTCCTCATACACTCCTTTCTCGTTTCCGGATCGGAATGGCTGCTGTCGGGATGTTTTTCAAGATGAGTATCGAAATAATGTTCGACCATGTGGACAAGCATCTCGCCGTCGTTGTCGCTGACGACCTTGTGCCCCTGATTGGACAAGAATTCCTTAAGCGAGTTCGTATTTGTAATATTTCCGTTGTGAGCGCCGTATATGTGCTTCTTGCACTTCACCTCGTGAGGCTGGGCGTTCTCTTTTGTGACCGCGCCGAAAGTGGCCCATCTTACCTGACCGCAGAATATCTTTCCCTTCATCTGGGTTATTCCCAAAGTCTTTACCAGATCCGAAGGCGCTCCTACATCTTTTTTTAAAGTTATAACGCCTTTGTCGTCCTGTATCGCCGCACCGGTAGAATCGTATCCTCTGTACTCCAGGCTCTTCAGAAGCTGCGATGCGTATTTTCCCATATTGATATTAAGCCTGGCGAAAGACATTCCCAAAACCCCGCATCCCCCTCCGACAACCGGGATCCTGATAGTGAAATTTCCATATTTCGCGATCCTTTCAGACAAACTGCAAGACATTTTATACCTCAAATTTAATTATATCGATACGATCATCGGTGAAATATGGATAATTAAACACGATTTATCAAGAAAAGTTTTAAGTTCTTGCATTGACACTCCGGCGCTTATTTTATATATTTATGTTTTATTTAAGAAAAGATGTTTAAATTACGATTTGGAGCTTCAGATTGAATATAAAACTTTTAGCGACGGTCATACTGATAATTACAGCAGGCGCATCGTACTGCTCTGAGAGGAAAGTGAATATCGTTTTCTCCGGCAGCAACAACGGGTATTACAGGGACTGCGGCTGACCTGTTGAAAGACTCGGCGGTCTTGCCGAGAGAAAAACGCTTTTCGACAGTTTGAGAACGGCCGATCCTAATACTATATTTCTGGACACGGGTGACATGCTCAGCGCGCGAGCTTCTATGAACGATGATGAGATCGTTGCGGCTGTTTATCCTGAAATAGGATATGACGCAGTGGCCGTCGGCGACCAGGAATTTGTCAACGGTCTGAACTTTTATAAAACGAACCTCAACGGAAAACTGAACTTCATCTCATCCAACCTCGCGTTCAGCGACAGCAGCATTAAAATAGAGAAGTACCGGATCATTACTGCACCGAACGGGATCAGGGTCGGAGTAACGGCAGTTAATTTCAACACTGATTTT
>DAIMKZ010000192.1:0-1873 GCA_036721445.1 Candidatus Delongbacteria bacterium | reverse complement strand
TACCGCCTCCGTCAACTCCGCCTGCCATTAAAATCATATCAGGTTTCTGATCGGCGACCATACGGATTTTTTCGAAATTGCTTTTTTTATCATCAGCAGTGAAAGTTTCAGATATTATGCCTCCGGCGCTGTACGCAGTCATTTGCGCAAGTTTGCCAGTCTCAGCTTTTGTAAGACCGAAAACCATGATCTGAAGCCCGCCGCCTGCTGAGCTTGTTGCATACAACGGGATAATAATATCATCTTTATCATCCAAAATTCTAACACCGGATTTGATCTGAATTGTTTTAACTGCGTTTAGCAGAGCTATATTTACATCTTCGTAAGGATATTCTACTGTTGTCGGTACGGTCTCATCAGAAACATACCTGAAATTATTTTCAGCATTCTCAATAAGAAGAACTTTAGTTGTCGTGCTGCCTATATCAGCCACAAGTAAATGATTGATTTTATCCTCCATTTCTTTTCATAACAAATATATTACATATTTCCACAAACATCATTATAATTCTGATGAAATGCCGTTTGTTTTCTATGAGTTCATTTAAATATTCGTTGAGATCTAAATTAAGTATTTGAATAAAATTAGTAATTTTGTTCACCTCACTTTCTCAAATATTATCTCATAAACTGTTTTGCCGTCCTTATACTCAATGAACTTCGCTGATAAAATGATCCCTACTATGATGATCGTGACAATAGTAATTCCCGCTCTGACTGCCCAATGAGGCCTATAGGTAAGTATTTCCTGCGTTTTCTCGCTTCTGTCTATTATATTATTTATCTTATTCTCTTCAGGCATATTAATTCCCCAGTTCAAGCTGATTTTTTACAAGATTGTAATAAGCGCCTTTAAGCTCCGCAAGCTCCTTGTGCGTACCTCTTTCAATTAATTTTCCTTTCTCAAGAACGACTATCTGATCGGCATTCTTAACAGTGCTGAGTCTGTGTGCGACTACAACTACGGTTTTTCCTTTAAAGAACTGATCGAGGTTCTCCATTATTACCTTTTCATTATTGGCGTCAAGCGCATTCGTGGCTTCGTCAAAGAAGATGAATTCCGGATCTTTATATACCGATCTCGCGATTAGAAGCCTCTGCTTTTGTCCCTGGCTGAGACCGTGCCCGTCGCCGCCGATCTTTGTATTGTAACCCAAAGGTAGAGTTTCAATAAATTCTTCTATATTCGCAACATGAACCGCATGCTTAAGTTTATCCTTATCAGGCTTCTCGTCGCTGATGGATATGTTGTTCGCTATCGTATCTGAAAAAATAAAGCCCTCCTGCATGACGACACCGCATTTTTTACGCCATTCATTACTGTTGACTGTTTCAAGGTCATGCTCCCCGACAAGAACATTGCCGTTCTGCGGTTTATAGAATCCGAGAAGAAGTTTGATCAGCGTGGTTTTTCCGCTTCCGCTTGTGCCCACGATAGCCGTTATTTTCCCTTCAGGAATGGTAAGATCAATATCCTTAAGCACCCATTCCGACTCTGGTCCTTCATACTGGAACGATACATCTTTCACCGTCAAAGTTCTATTGATGCCAATGTCTTTGATCCTGTCCTCGTTTGTATTCTCCTCATCCTCCTTATTGTGGATCTCACCAAGCCTTTCGAGACTGATCTTTGCGTCCTGCATTGAGTGCATAAAATAAATCAACTGAGAAACCGGGCTGTTAAGCTGCCCGATTATATACTGAACAGAAATCATCATACCCAAGGTCATACCACCTTTGATCACTGCGAAGGCGGAGAGGAATGTGATCATGATATTCTTGCCTTCGTTGATCAGCATACCGCCGGAATTCTGATATTGATCCAGACTCAGACTTTTTACGTTAAGCTTGAACAGCTTGGCCTGTATGTTCT
>DAIMKZ010000191.1:0-1925 GCA_036721445.1 Candidatus Delongbacteria bacterium | reverse complement strand
CATTAATGTTTATCATAAGTTCTTTTACCCTTGAAATGTCAGAGCTCATCTCGCTCATGTCGGGCTTTACCGGTGCGAACTGTGCAGATGCGGATTTGCCTAAAACAGTTTTCATCTCCTCGATCGTTTTTTCATCGATACCTTTATCTTTGAGTCCTTCGGCGATATCGTCAACGATTATTCCGGCATGACTTATATTGAATTTGTCGGCGATAAACTTTAAGAGAGCCTCGTCGAGATTTTTATAGAAACCTGTGCTGTCTTTTTTCTCAAGCGACCTGTATGATGCTTTCAGTCTTTTCAGAGCGTTCCTCACCGCTTTTCTGTTCCTTGACCGCGCAACATTACCTGAATTTTTTGAGACGAAATAATTTATGATGAAAGAGATCAGTACCAGCCCAAAAGCTATGGACAGATGCGTTATGAGATCCGCCGCTGAAAGTGTTTTATCAGCTTTATTATAGAATGTACCCGTACTTTTCTTGATGTACCTAATGTCGCTTGCAAGTACTTCGACCTCTCTTCTCGAAAATCCCGCACCGGCCCTTTCCTGTGAAGCTTCTCCGCCCACTGAAATGAAATGGCCTTTAGAATTTACTGTCTTATACTTATTATCTGAAGGGTCAAAGTACGAGAAGACGATATTGTTCACTTTATGCTTTCCGGGAATTCGAGCCAGCAGGAGGTATTCGAACACGACGCGACCGGAATTTTTGCTGCCTTTATCGAAAATTACTGTTCTTTTGGGATCATAAACTTCAAAATCCTTTGGAATATCAGGCCTGACAACAGTAATGTCATTTAAATTTCCCCTGCCTGAAACGGTGATCTTTAGGTTGACCGCGTCGTTGACCTGAACAGAATCCCTGTCGATAGACGAAGTGAGTTTATAGCTCCCGACAGCTCCTGCGAAACCTGAAGGTCTTCCTTCTTCAGGCAGAGATCTGACGGTTACTTTAACCTCATCGGAGAGCACCGGCCTTTCATTATAGTTCGAAAATCCGGAAAAAATGTCATCGGAAAAGAACGGATCGTTGAAGAACGGGTCTTTTCTTCTTGTTTTAGACTTCACCTCCACAGGTACTATGGACGAGAGCGATTCTATGTTTTTTTCTCCCGAAGATGTTGGCGAGATCCAGTAGCTCCTCAGAGGCAGAGAATTGTATTTTTGGCCTTTATAAATGGTTTGGGTCAAACTCCGTGCCTGTTCCTGAGGGATATCTATTGTCTCTTTTACGAAATTGGTGAATTTGGGCTCTTCGGACAAAGAAGGCATTCTTATCTTAAGTTCAGGCTTCACATATAAAGTGTAGTCGATCCTTATCATTTCCCCCACATAGACATCATTATCGCTGACCTGAGCCGTTATGAAAATATCCCTTGAGTCAGAACTTCCGGCTTGACCCTGCTCGAAAACAGTTATAGCGATCTCATTGGAAGTGTATTTCTTTCCGCCGTCCGTTACCGCAGCGGGCCCTATCGTGATCCGTCCCGTCCTTGAAGGCGCGAACTGGTATGTCAGTACGAGAGATTTTGTGACAGCTCCGTTTATTATCGATGTGCTTGAAGACTGATACGGTCCTGAAATTTTGATCAGATCTTTGAAAGAAGGGTACTCGACTGTGATCTCCGATTCAAAATTTTCAAAACGGATCTCAAGCTCGAACGCGTCGTTCCTGAACATCTCGGTGGAAGAAACTGACATCTTTACGGACTTCTGTCCGAAGAGGGTTAAACATGCGGAAATTATCAGCATGACCGATATTTTTCTAAAAAAGCCGCCCATAGAGCCTTAGTTCATTTTTTTTACAATGCGCAGATTTTACTTTTTACATAGCTGATTGTTCCTGAAATTTTCAGCAAAGGAATATACGCAAAAAATTATTTCTTTTCAATCCTGAAATTTGTGCTTATCTTTAAAAAAA
>DAIMKZ010000190.1:0-1975 GCA_036721445.1 Candidatus Delongbacteria bacterium | reverse complement strand
CTCCGGGCAGAAAAGTATAATTTTTATCTTTCTGTCTTGCGAGAAGTAGTTCATTTTTATCGCTGTTTATGATAACTGCCCTGACAATATTTTCGATCATAGATCCTCCCGTTTATCGCTTGATTCGGAATTTAAACTAATTCCGGCAGTAATTCAATAAAAATCATTATGTTCTCCACTTGTTAAAATTATGGATTTGTTTTATATTTAAAACGGGGAGCATAATGAGGGTAACGGAGTGGAAAGAGCAAAAAAAGAAATAGATCAGACTATTGAATTACTCAAAGACGAAGTACTCAAGAATTTTACTAAAGATAATTATCAGAAGATCGTTTTGGGGGCTGCGGAAATTCTCAAAAGATCGAATGATATCAATTATCTGAGAGGAAAGTACGGAGCTCTGAATATACTGGGCAATGCGGCTTTTACTATTTGCGACTATAATAAATCTCAGGAATACTTCATAAGATCTCTTTCTGCAGCGGAGGAAATGAATGACGAAAAGAGCATTGCTTTCGCGCTGAACAACATCGGGATAGTATATTTCAGGCTCAAGCAGTTCAACAAAGCTCTCGATTATTATGAAAAAGCCCTTGCGATCAAGATAAAAACAGCGGAAAGATCAAGTATCTCTACTTCTTACAATAATATCGGTCTGGTTTATAACAATCTTAAGGAATACGATAAAGCACTCAAATATTTCAAACTCTCAATGAAGATTGACAAAGAGACAGGGAATAGGCATGCCTTATGCAGGGCTTTGAACAATGTAGGCTTGTCATGGAAACATAAAGGAGACAGAAAAAAATCTCTGAAATATTTTAGAGAATCGTATGAAATGAGCAGAAAAGCAGAATATAATAAAGGTATGGCTACGGCATTGTCGAATATCTGCACTCACTATTTTGAGACCGGCGAATATGCACTCTCACTCGAAAAAGGTCTTGAAGGAGAAAAGATCGCCTACGCGATTCACTCAAATAATCACCTTCTGAATTTTTTCGGCCAGATATCGGAGGCTTATGAAAAGACAGGGGATTTTGAGAATGCATTAATTTATCTTAAGAAACATTTTGTACTTAAAGATCAGATATTCTCGGAGGAATCCCAGAATAAAATATTTGAAATGCAGGTCAGATACGACTCGGAAAAGAAGGAAAAAGAAGCCGAGATATACAGGATTAAGAACGAAGAGCTTTCACTAATGAACGCAACAAAAGATAAATTTTTCAGGATAATCCATCACGATCTTCTGAATCCTTTCACGGCGATTCATTCAACTGCCGGATTTCTTGAAAAATTCTATGATAAAATAGATGATCAGAAACGAAGAAGTTATGTCAGAATGATCCTCGGTTCTTCAGAGAGACTGCTCAAACTTATCGACAACCTTTTTGAATGGGTCAAGACTCAGTCGGGAGAGATCGATTTTATACCTGAGAAAATAAATGTATGTGATATTGTCGATCATAATATCCAGCTTCTGGGAAACAATTTAAACTCGAAAGAGATCGTTACTGAGATAAAAGTCCCTGCTTCCTGTTGCGTAAATGCGGACCGGAATATGCTTGATACAATAGTGAGGAACCTGATAGCCAATGCTATAAAATTTACTTCAACAGGAGGAAAGATCGTTATCAAGGCACGATCTCTTAATGATACTGTAAAACTTTCGGTCGAAGATAACGGAATGGGGATAGAAAGATCGAACTTAAAAAAACTGTTCAAGGTCGAAGAAGCCTTCTCAACACCGGGAACGAATGAAGAAAAAGGAACCGGTCTCGGACTCATACTCGTAAAAGAGTTCCTGGACATCTGCGGAGGGAGGGTATTTGTAAAAAGTGAACCCGGTAATGGTACAAAATTCACGATAGAATTACCTAGGCATTTTTAAAATTAGTTGACATTATTTATAAATGAAATTATCTTGCCTTGGAAAAGGTTTATAATCTCAATTTACACGGAGGAAAGATCA
>DAIMKZ010000189.1:0-2055 GCA_036721445.1 Candidatus Delongbacteria bacterium | reverse complement strand
TGTTTATGTTTCAGAGAACTCAAAGGACACCTACAAGATCAGTGTGCTTAACTCTCAGGGAGATCAGATCAGAGAGATCAGGAGAAATTACATCAAAACCAAAGTGGATGAAAAAGAAGCTGAAGCTTTGCGCAAAAGCGGAGAAAAGTACGGTATGAAATACAAGATCATTTATAAAAATTCAATAAACTGGATGCTGACTGATAAGTACGGAAGATTGTGGGTGGCTGCCAATGATAACTCTGAAGATCAGTTAAAATTCGAAATTTATGAGAACGACATTTTACTTAACAGAATCGTTTTAAACATCGAAAAAGGTTACAGCCCTTATTTCGTCGGCGATAAAATCGTAGGTATAAACAGGGAAAACAACAACATCAAGATATACGAGTACTAATTCAACGGAGCATGTGTATGAAATTCATTCAGCTTATAATCATGATTTTCCTGACAGTCGTTTTCTTCGGATGCACTGCCTCATACAAGAATATGGTGCTCATTGACGGCGGAAAATTCATGATGGGAGATAAAGAATTTGAAAAAGCTACTCCAGTACATGAAGAGGAAGTTGAGGATTTTTACATCGGGATCTTCGAGGTCACTCAGGAGCAGTGGGAGTCGGCAATGGGTATAAACCCGAGTATGAATAAGGGCGACAGCCTGCCCGTTGAATCGATCAGCTGGTATCAGGCCGTGGAGTTCTGCAATAAACTGAGTGAAAAAGAGGGTTTTAAAAAATGTTTTGTCCTTACAGCTGAAAAGGATTCAAGCAAATTGGAAATGCATGAAAAAATGAAATACTTTGTCACATGCGACTTTGAAGCCGACGGTTACCGTCTCCCCACAGAAGCCGAGTGGGAATATGCCGCAAGAGGCGGAAAGCACAGCAAAGGATATAAATACAGCGGCAGCGATGATATTGACGAAGTTGCATGGCATGTAAGAAATTGCGGTAAAAAAAGACTAACGGAGAAATACAACTCGTACAGCTTCCCGAGGGATACGATCACCAAATACGAATGCACGACCCATAAAGTCGGATCTTTAAAACCGAACGAGCTCGGGCTCTTCGACATGTCCGGGAATGTTTATGAATTGTGCTGGGACAACAGGGATTATTACTATGTAACTTACGAAGTTGACCTTGAGGACCCTCTTTACGGCAAGGAGCTCTATGTGCCCCGCAGGATATCAAGAGGCGGAAGCTGGTGGGACGACATGGACGACCCTGAATACAGCATTATAGGCGACAGGATAGCGATGGCTCCGTATATTCAGTCACAAATGCAGGGATTAAGACTTGTAAGAAGAGTAAAAAAATAATTTTGGAGATGTGAGGATGAAAAGTATGAAAGTCTGGCTCTTCGTGATAGCTGCTGGTACATTATTAATGTCCGGATGCACGAAAAAAAAATCGACTTATGAAGTAAGTGAAGTTAACGGAATCAGGATAACTGAAAATTATGCGCCTTCAGATACAACATTCAGTATTCCTGTAAGAGAGATTGGTTTTATTGATATGGAGAACGAAACTGACACACTAAAATTTATCGGGTTTCCTCAGTCCTTCGACTTCGACAGCTCAGGTAATTTTTATATACTTGATTACAGATCTGCGAAAATACACAAATATGACCTTGGCATGAAACAGACAGCAGTGTTCGGAGGCAAAGGTCAGGGACCCGGAGAATTTCAAAATGCCGCTAAAATGTTGATCCGAAATGACACTATATTTGTCCCGGATGCATGGTCTTGGTGCGTCAATAAACTTGACCTGACGGGCCAGTTCATTACTAACAAACAATATGATGATTTTGAAAAAGCTCCTGTAGATATCTGTAGATTCGGTCCGAAATATATCAGCCGCTTTTTAGGAAATACAAGCGAGGACGGCGTAAGATACGGCTTGACTATACTTAGTCTTTTCGGAGAAGGACTTGATTATGAAAGAGAACTTTATAAGAGTAAGCGTAAAATCGATTACAGTGTTGAATACGATCCATCCGCTACCGGGACAGTATACACTACGAATGATACGGAGCTGTATATGTATGT
>DAIMKZ010000188.1:0-2059 GCA_036721445.1 Candidatus Delongbacteria bacterium | reverse complement strand
CCGTAAGAGCGTTGTATGAAGAAATGCTCGAGTACGCGGGTTATCTTCCGGAAGGAGAAGCTGCTGATTCACTATCGCTTTACAGAATCAAAAGATTCCAGAAAGGCACCGAGTTTGTGGGCTGGGAATATACATGGGGTGACGATGACGGTGACCCGGCTACTCCTGAGGTTGTCACAGATTCAACGGCAATTTATAGAGGAGTATATGACCCGAGTATAAGGGAACTCTCACAGTACCGTCTTGTGATAATAGCTTCTGACGACAGGGGTAATATCAATGGAGTCGATTTTGCCGGAGAACCTCCTTACACAGGTTACAACTCACTTCTTTCGAGTTATCTGGATGTAGGCGGTAAAGTATTCATGCTCGGAAGCACGGCGCTGATGGGTAAGCAGTACACTTCTCCAAACATGCTACCGGTTCACCAGTACGCAGCTCCCTATAGGTACGTATTCGACGGCTCTACACTAACAGGGCAGGGAATTAGCGCAAGTACTGAGTCTTTCTTCTACAATTATTTCGGGATTTATTCGATGACCTTCCCTGAGCAGAAAACGACTTATATCGAGAATGTTCCTAATCCTGCGCTACAGAATGCCGACTACAAATATTCGGACAATCATGATTTTATAGGTACGAGTATTTATGAGCACATTTCCCCTGAAGAGGGATTCAAAGCTCTAAAGATCGACAGCGTTAGGGTAAACGACACTTTCTTTAACAGAAAAAGAAGTGTTATGACCTACAGATACGCATTAAAAGACAACGGCTCGGTTTTCACAGGCGTTCCCACATTGGAGGCTTTCAAGGGCGAGGTAGTCTATAAATACAAGTCGATCTATGAATTGCCCAAGACCGACTATAACAGCGATCTTGCTTATGAAGTAAATGAAACAACCGGTGATACTCTTTTCCATTCACTTCAGTGGAAAGATGTTGTAACTGAAGAAACAGGACCTGTTCTCAGAAGATCAGGATCCATAGCAACAAGGTATATTGCCGAAGGTGATAACGGGTTCAAGACGGCTTTCTTCGCTGTTCCGACCTTCTATCTTGACAACTCTGAAAATCAGGTGAGTGACATGTTCAAAGCTATGATCGACTGGTTCGACATCAACAATGACGGGGGTACAAAATGAAAAAAATATTAGTTCTCGCTGTTTTTTTAACGATCCTGGCATCTGTTTCTTTTGCTCAGGATAAAGCGGGTACAGCGGGTATGACATTCCTTAAAATGGATGTATCCGCCAGGGCAACTGCTCTGGGAGGATCATTTATCGGGCTGTCCGATGACGCATCATGCCTGTATTACAACCCGTCAGGTTTAATGAATTTAAAAAGTATGGAATTCGTAGCTTCGTACAACATGTATGCGGCTGATATTCAGTACACATTCCTGGGCGGAACATATCCGATCCCGATGCTTAACGCCGCTGCAGGTGTTCAGGTCGCTTACCTGACCACAGGCGAAATGGATGAAACAACTCCTCTCAATCCTGACGGTACAGGCAGAACATTCGGGGCCAGTGACATGATGGTAGGACTTACTTACGCACAGATGCTGACGCCTAAATTCTTTGTCGGCGGTACTCTTAAAGTGATAATGGAAAATCTTGCCGATGAAAGCGCAGTCGCGTATGCCGGCGATGTGGGAACATACTATAATACCGGATGGAAATCTTTGATTTTCGGTATGTCTATAAGACATTTCGGATCGAACTTTACTTATTTCGACGAAGATACTCCGCTACCTATGCTTTTTGTGTTCGGTGCAAGTTACACGGCAATGGATGACGGAGTAAATAAAGTGGTTGTTCTCGGTGAGGCGGCACATCCTTCCGACAACGCAGAATATGTGACACTGGGATGTGAATATTCTTACAACGATATGTTCTTCGCCAGATTTGGCAGAAAGATCGACAATGACGAATACTGGTTCGTGAAGGATGATTCAGTCGACTTCCCGGACAATGCCGATCTTGAGAACGATCCTGAACTCAGCTATGAAGATTCGGGAATAAACTTGATGGGTACAAGTCTCGGTCTCGGATTCAAA
>DAIMKZ010000187.1:0-2095 GCA_036721445.1 Candidatus Delongbacteria bacterium | reverse complement strand
TTATAAGAAAAAACGGAGGGTTTTTATGGAAAAGACAGGAATGGTGAAATTCAGTAAGGCTGTGAAGGGTTATGATGCTGCTGAAGTGGATGAATTTGTGAGTAAGCTGAGTAATATTTTCGGCACGGATGATGCTGAGGATATGGAAAAGAATTTGTGGAAGATGACGCGGTGTCTGGTCGGGGTTCAGGAAGCTCAGTGTTTCTGTTCGGCCGATCTTGAAGGTCTGCGCGGACTGCTGAGGTCCGGAAGAAAGTGTTATTTCGCTTATTCGGAAAGTGAGATCGCGCAAGGGAGTGTGCGGAAAGTGATAGATGATGTGGTGAATTCGCCTAATGTGAAAGGCAGGCTCGGGGAAGCTGCGGCTCTGCTGCTGCATATAAGTGCTTCGGGTGCGCAGGAACTGACGGAGCTCGGCTACGGTCTTGGAGGTATAGACTGGCTTATAAAGAAAGATTGTAAGATTATGTTGAATATTGTCGATCATCCGGAGAACAGGATAGAGTTTTCTATGATGCTAATCGTATAATGAATAATTCCAATAGAGTTTTTTTTCAGGCGTGTCACGATTTGACACGCCTTTCTGTTTATATTGCGTAAAAGTAATGTAAAATGGAGTCGAAAGTGAAGAATGGAAGAATTGAAGTACAGGGCAAAGTGATCGGAATACTTTCTCAAAAGAATGAAGATTATATTTCCTTGACAGACATGGCTAAGCATAAGAATCCCGATGCAACAGGATTAGTGATCTCTCATTGGTTAAGTACCAGGTATACGATTGAGTTTATGGGACTGTGGGAAAGTCTGAACAATGAAGATTTTAATGTTACGGAATTCGGTAATATTAGAAATGAAAGCGGGAGCAGCAGCTATGTTCTTACAACTAAACAGTGGATACTCAAAACTAACGCTGTCGGAATACTTGCTACACCCGGCAGATACGGAGGAACTTATGCTCATAAGGATATCGCTTTTGAGTTCGGATCGTGGATATCACCTCAATTTAAATATTTCCTTATAAGAGAATTCCAGCGGTTAAAAGAATTAGAGAACGACCGTTTGAAGCTAGAATGGAGTGTTCAGCGTACTATCTCGAAGATTAATTACGGGATACATACTGATGCGGTAAAGGAGAATCTCATTCCTCCGGAAGTTTTAAAATATCAGGTTCAGTTTATCTATGCAAATGAAGCTGATGTTCTCAATGTAGCGCTTTTTGGTAAGACTGCCAAAGAATGGAGAGAGTCAAATCCCGATATATCCGGAAATATCAGAGATGAAGCAACGTTGGAACAGCTCGTGATTTTGTCAAACCTGGAGAGTATAAATTCCGTTCTGATCAGGCAGAATATTTCACAATCAGAAAGGTTATTAAGACTTAATGAAATCGCGATTACCCAGATGAAATCACTGATGAGTAACAGGAGCATGAAAAAAATAAAGTGAAATATTACACCGCCTTTATTTGTCGTTGACTCCGTGTTATGATCTTAATATATTAAAGGAAAAACGCGGAGACATATATGCCGGTGGAAAAATATCAGGCGGAAAGGATCCTGGCTGCGCTCAAAGCTCTTGCGGTCAGGGGATTTATTAAACGCGAAAGTTTCATGGACGAATGCAGAATAAGCTCCAGGACGTTCGACAGGTTCATCGCGGACCTCAAGTTCTATGTGCCTGTGAGGTATAACGATGTCAAAGGCGTGTATGAAGTGGACAGGACTCAGAAAGACCGCCGCACGGAAATGCTTGAATATTATAAAAAGATCATGATAAAGGACGATTTCCTCCTTTTCTACGCTTTCGTGAGGAGCATGATAGAGAGCAGATATTTTTTCCCTCCGTTCGAGACTGATTCAGGTATTTCTTCGCAGTCAAAGGGTTTTGATAAAGTGCTCTCAATGCTCAAAGATCTGGTGCATCCGGCCGATAAGGCAATTTACGACAAGGTGGAATATTATCTTTCAGGGCATTATTCGTTAAGGAACAGGCTGCATTACAAGAACGTTCTGGAAATGATACTGAACAGCTTCAAGACGGAATGTATGCTACAATTTTCATATTTCTATTCGAAAGTAAAGGTGATGCCGCTAAA
>DAIMKZ010000186.1:0-2144 GCA_036721445.1 Candidatus Delongbacteria bacterium | reverse complement strand
CGTTCGAAGGATTGAGGATCGTAGGCAGTATCGAGAAAATGTTACCGGAGTTCAAAGCAGGAGAGAAGCTTGCGACGAGAGTATCGAACAGTACGGTTATGGCAGCTCTCGGTCAGAAACTTGAATGGCTTGTGAGCCTGGACGCCGATCTGAGCTGCTCGACGAAGGCTTTTTTGAAGGGCGCCGGTTATTTTGACGCGACCGTGCAAAACGGAAGGAACGTCAGGATGGGCGTGAGAGAGCACGCAATGGCTGCAATAGCGAACGGAATATCCTGCCACGGAGGATTAAGGCCGACGACGGGCACGTTCTTCTCATTCGTGGACTATATGAGGCCTTCCGTCAGGCTCGCCGCCCTGGAAAAAATAAATCCCATATTCATTTTCACCCACGACTCGGTCGCTGTCGGCGAGGACGGACCTACGCATCAGCCGGTAGAACAGCTTATGTCGGTCAGGATCATACCCGGGCTTGTGACCATAAGACCCGGCGATGCGAACGAAGTGTCCGAAGCATGGAAATACATGCTGAAGAACAAGGATAATCCGTATGTTCTAGTACTTTCAAGGCAGGATATCGAGACTCTGGACAGGAAGAAATATGCAAAGGCTGACGGACTCGCAAAAGGAGCATATGTTCTATCGGACGTTAAAAAGCCTGATGTCATCCTGATCGCAACGGGTTCCGAAGTCAATCTCGCACTGAAAGTTCAGGAAGAACTTAAAAAGAAAAAGATCGCTGCAAGAGTGGTCAGCATGCCGTCATTCGAGATTTTCGAAGAGCAGGATCAGAAATATAAGGACAGTATCCTCCTTAAAGGTGTGAAAAAGGTATCGATCGAGGCAGGATCGACTTTCGGATGGCAGAAATACACAGGCTCTGACGGTCTGAATATCGGTATAGATAAATTCGGCTCGTCGGCTCCGGGTAATGTAGTAATGGAGAAATACGGATTTAATGCTGAAGAAATTACGAAAAAGGTCGTAAACTTTCTTAAGAAATAGAAGTTCAAGAAGCGCTGCACCCGTAGTTCAACTGGATAGAATACAAGACTCCGGATCTTGCGGTTGCCGGTTCGAACCCGGCCGGGTGCACAAAACTGTAAAGAGGTAATAATGTCCGAAACGCTGAACGCAATAATCCTCGGGATCATTCAGGGGTTAACCGAATTCCTGCCCGTATCATCCTCAGGCCATCTTGCAATTCTGCACGAAGTACTCGGTTTCGAAACGGAATCCAATTTGTTTTTCGACGTGGTCCTGCATCTGGGAACTCTGATCGCGGTCGTATTCTTTTACAGGGACAGGATAAAGGACATTATCAGAGGCGGACTTTTCGGTATTAAGAGCCTTGCACAGAGAAAAGGAATTAAAGAATCGTTCTTCACAAGCTCTGATTCGAAGCTGTTCACGCTGATATTCATCGGAAGTATCCCGACCGGCATAATAGGTATATTGTTCAAGGATTTCTTTGAAGGACTCTCAGGAAATCTTATTTATGTCGGACTCGCTCTTCTGACAACTGCCGTTCTGCTTGTACTGTTCGAGCTTAAAAAGAACGCTACGAACAAGATCACTGAAATGAAAGTCTGCGATTCGTTCATTATAGGAATCGTTCAGGGAATAGCTATAATTCCCGGGATTTCAAGATCGGGTTCAACGATCGCCACAGGAAAACTTCTCGGCATAGATAAAGAGACGGCGGCGAACTTTTCGTTCCTTCTTTCGCTTCCGGCAATATCGGGTGCGTTCCTTCTGCAGCTTAAAGATGCCGTCGAGGAAGGGTTCGTCTATCAGAATTACATACTCATCGGCTTTCTAGTCGCAATGGTATCAGGATATTTCAGCCTCAAACTTTTAATATGGATGATCAAAAGATCCAATATGTATTACTTTGCAGGGTATTGTGGGGTCATTGCTGTATTTGCTTTGATGTGGTAACATATGTATAATAAAATACATAATTCTACTCAATTGTACTGATTTCTGTAGCTATTATTAAATAAATAAACATTTTACTTGCTTCAAGAATACTTTTAAGATAAATTATTGAAAGTCGAAACATACTTTAGAACCGTATCACTGATTTAAGATATAATTAAATATTGGGAGGAAAATTATATGAAGAACACTATGATTGTTTTT
>DAIMKZ010000185.1:0-2158 GCA_036721445.1 Candidatus Delongbacteria bacterium | reverse complement strand
GGCATATCAGAACTCAATTACGAATATGTTCTGACAGCCGGAGCTGATGCTGTTTTTCTGATGCCGTCTCAGATAAATATTTCCCATAAACTCGATCAGCTCGGAATTAAGAATATAACGGTTCCGCAGGAAAGCCTCGAAGATATTCTGAATTCATTTATCGTGATCGGAAAAGAACTCGGGAAAGAAAAAAGGGCGTCAGCGATAAAAGACTCGCTTGAGCTTGTTCTGAACTCATATAAAAAACCTCCCGACCAGTTAAAAGTCCTTATATCGGCGGGAAGAGAATACGGAAGCAAAGTATCTTATATTTATTCGAACGGAAGAAACGGGTTTCTGAACGATATCATAACTCTTATGGGCCATGAAAACGCGCTGGAGACATCTATACCTTACCCCAAGATCAGTACTGAAGCTATAATGTCTTTGAATCCTGATATAATTCTCGATCTTGTACCTGATATGAATACGCCTGACACTGCAAAGCTTCTTGATGACTGGGAGTTTTTTAAAAATACCGAAGCGTGGAAAAATGACCGAATATATGTAGTTTCAGGCAGCCATACAACGATTCCCGGCCCCCGCATCTTTGATTTTATAAAAGAATTAAAAGAAAAAGGGCTCTAAAAAAGAGCCCTGAAAAGTTTTCTCTATCATATCAGAACATTATTTTCGTAGTCACGCTGATCGTTTTTATTGTTTCGTTCTTCCCTTTTATCTCGCCGTCTCCGTTCATATCCTGGAAAGTATATCTGTAGTCGAACAGGATCGCTGTACCTTCAGCTATATTGTATCCCAGAATGTAGCCCATTACGGTGCTTGGCGTTTTCCACTCCGTAAAATCCTCGACGTTATTCTGCATGTAGTAAGCTTTAGCTTCCGCGAGCTTCGGCACCAGGTTCTCATTTATCGAGAATTCACCCGTAAGGGATTTTATGCTCTCGATATCGCTGTCATCGTCTCCAGATGTCATGTCCTGATAGTTCGCGCTGAGCCTGAATATTCCCCAGCCGTCGAAGACCATGCCGACGAAGAAACCGTCAAGAGCCGGAACGTAGTCAAGAATGTCCTGTTTGGTCCAGAAAGTACCCTCATTCGCATTGTAGAACGCTCTCTCCATTTCATACGTAGGGTTGAAATAACCGAAAAGGAATTCACCGTCGGTATGCCTGTATTCCGCTCTGAATACGAAAGGTCCCGATTTTATCCTGAAGGCGGGTGCTGAAAACCCCCAGCCGTAGCCGTCTATCTGAGCCATCTGTCCATAAAGGTCTATCCTCATCATTTCGCCTTTATATACAGGATACCCTATATCGAACCCGTAAGCTGAAAGAACCGAAGTCCTGTCCTTGAAGTTCTCGAGGTCCTCTTTTTTCAGACCTTCAATTATTCCGTATGAAACAGCCTGGTCGACAAAAGCAGTGTCGTTGTCGGCCTCGTGAAGGTAATAATCGTACTCTGTCGCATAATCTCCGTCCTCGGGATATCTGTCTATTTCGTTGGGATATCCGTCATCGTCGTTGTCCCTCAAGCCGTTGTACTCGTTCAGGTCTACAGCGTATGTTACTCCTAAAGCCAGGTCGCCCCATACTTTATAGAATGCCCTCGTTCCCAGAAGCAGTCCGGGCTTATCCGCGATAAGTTCCTTATAGTTGTTGATAAGGAGTTCGCCCCCGAATTTTTCGGTCTCGAAGCTCATCTCCATTCCGAGTCTTTTATAGTGGGGATACTCTATCATGTTGGAATATCCGTCGACAATGATATTGTAGCCGAGATAACTGTAATCCAGTCCGCCCAGCCTGATATAGAACGGATCGCCCTTTCTTGCCCATCTGACATAGTATATCTTGTCAAGATAGTCCTCGAACTCGTCCCAGTCATCTTCTCTTATATTGCCGTCCTCATCTATCAGAAGCTGTACATCGAACCCGAACCCGAGTTTGCCGATAGGTATATCCAGCCTCATTCCTATCTGCTGATAGTTCTTGCCGTCAACAGTAACCGCCCCTATCACTGCAGATCCCTGTACACCCTGCTCCTCTTCTCCCGCTGTAACTGCCGGAGTATTGACAGAACTGTCAATTTCATCCTGAGCATAAATAAATATGCTTAAAAGTACCAGCACCGCCATAATCATTTTTTTCATGATCTTTCCTCC
>DAIMKZ010000184.1:0-2168 GCA_036721445.1 Candidatus Delongbacteria bacterium | reverse complement strand
CAATTGCGGAGGGTGATTATGTTATTGAATCTGCCAAAGATCATATAAAGAGGATCACCCGTGATTGAGATTATTTATTCAGGTCCGTATATTAAAAGAGAACAGAAGTTTCTAAAAAAACATCCTGATCTTATCACGCAGTATGAAAAGACTATCGAACTGCTTGAATTAAACCCTTATCACCCTTCATTGAGGCTGCACAAACTGACAGGTAAGCTGAGCGATCTTCATTCAGTATCTATAAATATCACATACAGGATCTCAATAGAATTTTTTATTCAGGAAGATAAAATAATCCCGGTAGATATCGGCACGCATGAAGAAGTTTACTGATAAAGATATTATATTGCTCTATAACCGCAAAATTTTTTAAAATACGGTAAATAAAAGCTTGTGATATAACGAATGAAAGGAATATTATCAGTATGAAAACAAACATAATACTATATGTCGCCGATCAGAAAGCAAGCGCAATTTTCTATGAAAAAGTTCTGATGATACAGCCCGAACTCAATGTTCCCGGAATGACCGAATTCAGACTGAATGAAGAGACCGTGCTCGGTCTGATGCCGTCAGCAGGAATAAAACGGCTTCTCGGAGATAAACTGCCCGATCCCGATAAAGCCGCAGGTATCCCGAGAGCCGAGATCTATCTGCATGTAACCGATCCCGAATCCTATCACAAACGCGCGCTCGAAAACGGAGCCGAAGAACTCAGTCCCCTTTCACCGAGGGACTGGGGAGACGAAGCGGCTTACAGCCTTGATCCCGACGGACATGTAATCGTCTTTGCGAAGAAGAACATAAAATGAGAATAAGGAAGGAAAATGTTTCTTGATATTATATATTCGACTTTCGGGGCTATATTTCTGATAGCGGGATTCGCGGGCTGCATCCTTCCCGTCATACCTGGTCCGCCGATCGCTTTTCTGGGGATCGTAATAGCTTACTTTTCATCATTCTCTGTCATATCAGGCAACACACTTATCTGGACGGGAGTCGCCGCGGCAGTTGTGACGGCGCTCGATTTCATCGCGCCTCTGTTGTTCGCGAAAAAGTTCGGAGGTACGAAGTTCGGACTTCTCGGCGCGACGGCGGGACTTCTTGTAGGCATGTTCTTCGCGCCTTTCGGGATCATACTCGGGCCGTTCATCGGAGCTTTTGCCGGAGAGCTTCTGAAGGACAGGAAGGATTCAAAAAAAGCGTTCAAATCCGCCTGGGCCACTTTTATCGGGTTCATGTTCGGAACAGGAATAAAGCTCATTTCTGTAGGCGTTATGATATGGATATATGTCGCGTCATTTTTCTAGTAATTACCGCTTGACAAACAATATAGGAAATGTTATATTTAGTAATAATGCAAAATAGAAACAATGAAAAAGGAGCATGCATATGAAAACATTATTACTGGCAGTTCTGATGATAGCGGGAATGATAAGCGCGGCGGCGGCTGAGATATCGGGAGAGATCGTAAACGGTCTCAGAGTGCTGAGTAACGAAGACGTCAGCTCAAAGAACATTACTCTTTACAGAGGCGATTACGTCGTTTTTCCGGAAGCTGAAGGGGAGATCAGGACGCTTGAGGTCAAAGGCCTTGAAATAAAGCATGAATTTCCTTCAAAGGAAGGCGGTAAGAACTACGTCAAGTTCAAGAAGACGGGCGAGTTCGATTTTACTTACGGCTCTGTAAATGGAAAGATCACCGTCGTTGAATACGAACAGCCGTACTATCATGCCGTGACAGCACAGGAGGCTAAAGAGGTAATTGCGAACATATCGCCGCTGATATTGGACGTCAGAACGCCTATGGAATACGCTGAAGGATACATTGAGGGAGCGATGCTTATGCCGGTTCAGGTCATTCAGCGCGAATACGGTAAGATCGCCGATCATAAGGATAAACCGGTACTGATATACTGCGCGACCGGGAACAGGAGCACCGTTGCCGCGAAGGTGCTGATCGACAACGGGTTCAAGAATATTTACAATATGAGATACGGGATCGCGGAATGGCAGAAGAACGGATTCCCGGTCGTGAAATAGAAATAAACTGATTACTGCAGTCTCGCCCTTATGTGAATTGAGAACACGTCCTGTGAAGGTCTGTGTTCTTTTTTCTTGGGCTCGAAACTTCTGTCGAACTCTTCGGCTTTCTCCTGATCGAAATG
>DAIMKZ010000183.1:0-2196 GCA_036721445.1 Candidatus Delongbacteria bacterium | reverse complement strand
CCCGAATTTACCGGAACTCCTCCGGCCGCAGGGGATCGCGAACTCAGCGACGAGGAAAAAAGTGAGCTTGTCAAGAAGGAGATCGAGAATCTGTCCGCGCAGCAGAAAACAGTAGTTTATCTGAAAAGCTACGAAGGACTGAAGTTCAGGGAGATAGCCGAAGCGCTGTCTTTGAATGAAGGCACCGTGAAGAAATATTTTCACAGGGCCGTTGAAAATATAAGAAACAATATTGATCTGTAAGAGAGGCGCGTTATGAAAGATATGAAAGAAAAAATATTCGACCTGGTCTTTGACGAGATGGATGACGCCGTTGAGGTCAGAGACACTTTCGAGGCTATAGAGAAAGATCCGGAACTGAAAGAATATTATCAGATGCTTAAAAAAGAAAAGGAAGCTCTGGGAAAGGATGCGTTTATGACAGCGTCCGATGATCTTCTGGAAGAGAACAGGGCAAGGCTCTCAGCAGCGCTTTCAGACATTTCGGATCAGAATAACGCCAGAAAAATAAATTTTTCAGAGATCTTAAATATATACGGAAAGTTGTTCCTGCAGTACGCCGCGGTCATACTTCTGACATTCTATGCTACGATGTTCCACTTCAATAGAGAGCAGACAGTAACAACGGCTTCAAGCAGTAATTCGATCCCGGTGAACGGTTATCAGACGGTTTCCAACGACGGAGGGACGGTTTTCGGCGGTATCGACATGAGCAAATATAAAGTGGAGAATTTAAATATTGAAGAGTCGGGTAATGAGCTTGTGATCAACTTTGACGTAAGCACGAACAAGGTCATAAAAGGAGCCAAGAACGACCCTACGATCATAAACACTTTGAAATATCTGGTCGAGCATGAGAACAATTCAGGCGTGAAGTACAAGACCATGAAAGCGATGGACGTAACGGAGAGTTCTGATTTCACAGGAACGCTTTTAAAAGTAATGAATAACGATAAAGATCCGATCATAAGAAGAAAAGCCATGAAAATGATCGAAGGCCAGGCCAAGAACGATGCGGTCAGGGAAGCGCTGTATAAAGTTGTGCTTAACGATACGGATCAGACCAACAGGATAGAAGCGCTGGGCATTCTTGAAAGGACCGGAAGTGATTATGCGGGTAAAGCGCTCAAGACCGTTTCCGCCGAGAGCGGAGAATATTTCAGGTTCAAGGCCGAAGAATTAAAAGAAAATGAAGAAAGAGGAAATCAAAATGAATATAAATAAGATCACGCATATGATACTTGCCGCAGCTTTGGCCTCGGGTCTCTTCGCAGCCGAAGGGCTGGGGGTCTTCAAAGGCGACGGTGTCAAAAAGATCTCCGTTCAGAGCTCCGATATCAGGCAGATCACGTGCAAGGGAATGGAACTGAGCGCGAATATAGTCGGTGCGGACGTGAACAGCATTGAGCTGTATATCTCGAAAAAGCCGATGTCGGACGGACAGCTGAAAGAGGCTGAACTTTCGAAGGACGAAAGCAAAGAGGCGCAGAACGGCGTAAGTATTGATAAGAAAGAGCTGAAGATCGATATAGCCAAAAAGAACGAGGACGGGAAATATCTGACGGTATATACCCCGAAAAACATCTCGGTGATCGTAACTTTCAGCAGCGGTGACGTGAAGATAAACGGCATTAAAGGCGAACTTCTCCTGGACGGAAAGAGCATGGATACCGACATCAGCGGAGTTTCGGGGGTCATCAACTACAGGAACAAATCGGGCGATCTCAAGATAGACGGGTTCGAGGGCGTGCTGGACATTAAGACATTATCCGGCGACATAGGGCTTAAAGACATTACCGGATCGGTCAGCGTCGAGAATACTTCCGGCGGATTCGAACTCAGCAAATTCGAAGGAAAGCTGAATTGCGCGTTCCAGGTCGGCGACGTTGAGATAAGTTCATCGAAATTCACGGGAGCAAAGATAGATTGCCAGAGCGGAGACGTCAGCCTGAAGGACATCAGCGGGGACAGGCTCGAACTCACAGCCTCATTAGGCAGCGTGAAAATAGAAAAAGCAGAACTCGATATGATAGAAGCGGATCTGTCCGCCGGAGAACTTGAACTTACGAACGTTAAGTCAGATATTGACGTCGAGCTTAATCTTGGAGATGTCAGCCTTAAGGATTTTGTCCTCCTCGGTAAAGAGGATTCAAGCGTGGAGATCAATTTCGGCGAGATCAGTCTCGGGTTCAAAGA
>DAIMKZ010000182.1:0-2198 GCA_036721445.1 Candidatus Delongbacteria bacterium | reverse complement strand
ATTTTAATGATTAAATTTAAGACCCTGTTGAAAACAAAAAATTAAAATAGGCGGTAGTTTTATGAAACAGATCGATCTCGCAAAATACGGAATCGAAGGGGCGAAGGAAGTTTATCACAATCCTTCTTACGATGAACTTTTTAAGCACGAAACCGATCCTTCTCTCGAAGGTTTTGAGAGAGGTTTTGTGACCGAGTCAGGCGCGGTTGCAGTGGATACCGGAATTTTCACAGGCCGTTCACCCAAGGACAAATACATCGTTTTCGAAGACGAGAGCAAGGGAAATGTATGGTGGAGAGACGAAAAAAACCTTACATCAGACAACAAACCTATTTCTGAAGATGTATGGAAACACCTTTACGAGCTTAGCAGAAAGCAGCTTTCAGGGAAAAAGCTCTATGTTCAGGACGGATACGCGGGTGCAAATGAATCTACAAGACTGAAAATTAGAGTTATCACCGAAGTCGCGTGGATGGCTCATTTTGTAAAAAACATGTTCATCAGGCCGACAGATGAGGAATTAGAAAATTTCGAACCTGATTTCGTGATGCTTAACGCCTGCAAAACCTCAAATCCGATTTGGAAAGAGCAGAACCTTCACAGCGAGGTATTCGCGGTATTCAATATAAAAGAAAGGCTTTCGGTAGTCGGCGGAAGCTGGTACGGTGGAGAGATCAAGAAGGGATTTTTCTCAATGATGAACTATTTCCTTCCTCTCAAGCACATCGCGGCTATGCACTGTTCGGCAAATCAGGGAGAAAAGGGCGACACGGCTCTGTTCTTCGGACTTTCGGGAACGGGAAAGACCACTCTTTCGGCAGACCCTAAAAGATATCTCATCGGTGACGACGAGCACGGTTGGGATGATGACGGCGTCTTTAACTTCGAGGGCGGATGCTACGCAAAAACGATCGATCTTGATCCCGCAAAAGAACCCGATATTTACAGAGCTATAAAAATAGATGCGCTTCTTGAGAATGTAGCATTCGACGAGAAAGGCAAGGTCGATTATCACGATACGCACAAAACAGAGAACGGAAGGGTTTCATATCCGATCTATCACATACCTAAGATCGTCAAGCCCGTTTCAAAAGGCGGACACCCCAAGAATGTTATTTTCCTTTCCGCAGACGCGTTCGGAGTACTTCCGCCCGTTTCAAAGCTGACTCCGGGACAGACCGAGTATTATTTCCTAAGCGGATATACTGCTAAGGTAGCGGGTACTGAAAGAGGAATTACAGAACCGGTGCCTTCATTCTCCGCATGTTTCGGCGCTGCTTTCCTTCTATTACACCCCACGGTTTACGCTGAAGAGCTTTTAAGAAAGATGGAAGAGCACGGTTCGACCGCATGGCTTGTAAACACAGGCTGGATCAAAGGAAAATACGGAGTCGGAGAAAGGATCAGTCTCAAGGCTACAAGGGCTATAATAGACGCGATACTCGACGGTTCACTGCTTAATGCCGAATATCAGACAATGGATGTTTTCGGACTTCAGATACCTAAAGCTGTCAACGGAGTAGATCCGGCTATTTTAAACCCGAGAGACCTGTGGGCTGACAAAGCCGCTTATGACTCAGTGGCTAAAGGACTGGCTGAGAAGTTCATCAAGAATTTTGGGAACTATACTAACAACGAAGAAGGAAAAGCTCTCGTTCAGCACGGCCCGAAAATATAATTATCTGATCAAATATATGAAAATCGAGGCGGTTTATTCCGCCTCTTTTGTTTCTGTAGGCCCAACTTCGATCTTCGACTTCAAAAAAGCGGTCACTTCCTCTTTTTTATCATTTGGTATCCTGAGCAGAATACCTCTGAAAGATTCCATTCGAGTCTGGTAGCGGTAAGGCGAAAGAAAGACCCCGTTCTTATCGTTATAGACTTTCTTATAATAGCCGTACTCATGTTTAACTTTATAGAAAAATCTGTCCACGATCAGGCCTTTTTCGTAAAGTTTGTACTTGAAAGGGAAAAATATCTCCGTAAGCGAAAGTATGGTCAGAATAAGAGCGATCATGCCGAAAGTGGGATTAAATATGTAATAGACGAAAATATTGACGAGAAATACGGTCAGCACGCCCAGGAAAAATCTGCGGGGATCGTCCTTTAAGGTGTTCTGAACGAATAAATATACCGGTTTTTTATCATTATTCATTTTTAATTACTCCAAAATTGTGTTAAATTTATGCAATGATGAG
>DAIMKZ010000181.1:0-2255 GCA_036721445.1 Candidatus Delongbacteria bacterium | reverse complement strand
AGTCTTGTCACGCACGCTTTGAACAGCATAACTTTCTCAATTTCGGAATATTTTACGGCGATCTGCTTTATAGGGAGTTTTTTATCTATTCTGTCGAAGAAGGAGCTGAAATCGTTCGAGAATCTATCCTCGCTTATCTTCTCGTGAACACGGAGATTAATGAGATCATCCGCACCTTCAAGCACGGAATAAGTGTCGCTGAAATCGACATAGCTGAAAACGTCCTCTCCGAGAACGATCTTTGTGAAGACCGTATCGTCGATCATTATAGCTGGATTGAAAGAGTCCCCCCCGCGTCTTCTGCGGTTCTCGCTGTTGAGGAGCACTATACCTTTCTTTTCCATATTCTTGAGGTCCTTCAGTATCCTTATATAATTGGGATCTCCTTTTTTGATACAGTCGCATTCGAACCTGTCGAGTTCCACATAAGACCTTTCCATAGACATTTTGAGGACGAAAGAGAGTATGACCGCTTCGTCAAGGGTCAGACCGTAATCGTTCATGACTGTTTCGAGTTCCGGCGTCTTTACTGGTTTAATAAGATTTTTTTCATCTGAAGCAACATCCAGAAGCTTGTAGTGTATGGATTCGTTCATTTTATACCTCCGCGTTTAATTTAACACGAATGTAATATAAGGCAGGAACTCCGCCATATAACGGCGTTATTAAAAAGAATATGTGATTTATTATCTTAATCGTGACAACATTTCCCCTACACCGATGTCCATTTTCGTGAACGCGAACCATTTCTTGCCCAGATCCTTAAGAGACGCTCCAAAATGATATACTACGCTGTTATCTATTATAATGAATCTATCGTGTGCGTGAGTGAAAACTTTTAGTTCTACAGGATCATACTGCTCATTGAACTTCTTTACATCCAGATCGAGCTGTTCCGATATCTTCTTCGTACAGATCATTACTTCAACACCTTTTTTTCTTTTGGCCAGATGTTTTAATACGGAATCATCAATGTAATTATCAATTACAACGATGGACTTATTTGCACCTCTAAATATATCTGATACGAAAGTATAGGCATCGAACACCTGCTCATTATAGAAAATACCGTGCTTGGGTTTGATATCACCGCTACTCATGGCATCAATTATTTTCTCAACCTTTTTATCTGTTTCAAGAAGCTTATTTTCCAGATTATCAATTCTATGAAACAACTGCGCATTAGATTGTATGAATTTACGCATTTCAATAAAAGCTTTTACTACTTTAATACTCATTTCAACTGCTTTTTCACTTCTCAATACCGCAGAAAGCATAACTACACCTTGCTCCGTGAAAGCTAATGGGGCTTTACGATAACCGCCCCAACTTGATGTCGCAAATTGCGATATCAAGTTTTCAAATTCATCTGTTGACAGCTGGAAACAAAATATTTCAGGAAATCTGTCAATATTTCTTTTAACTTGTTCGTTCAGTCTTCTCGTCTCAACTCCATACAATTCAGCCAGATCCCTGTCCAGCATAACCTGAAATCCCCGCATAGAATATATCCTATCCCTGATACTCTCTTCGAACTTCTCCACTTCATATTCCGTCATTTTCAACTTCTCCGCATTATCTTTCCCGCAATATAAACAGAAAGGCGTGTCAGATCGTGACACGCCTTCAAAAATTATCATTTTTTTAATAAATTTTATCCCGGGATATTACTACTTTTATGCTATTTCGTGAAGTTCTTGCTCATCGCTTTTATCTCGTCCTGCCACTGCTTTCTCAGCTCAGGGGGCGAAACGATCTCTGCGTGCGTTCCGAAGGAAAGGACTCGAGATATGACCTCCACGCAGCCGTTCTGAGGATAATCGAAACTTATCTGAGCGTACTTCTTGCCGTCTTTATCCGCAAGCGTCTGCGTGAACTGTTCGTTGTGCCAGACTATCTCGGAAGCGTCGTCGGCGGCGGTTCCGTAAAGGTTTATCACGGCTTTTTTAACATCTTCATCCATGTATATGCCGAACGACCTGCTGAAGCTGTATTCGGGGATCTCTACTTCCGGGAAATATTCGCCGTGAACAAGTTCGGGCTTTTTTATATAGGCAAGCCTGAATATCCTGACCACTCCGCATTTGTCCTTTGCCATCCTTGAGGATTCGGACAGATAAGCTATGAAATACCATTTTCCGTTATAGAAAACGAGCTTTAACGGCATCACCTTTACATTCGAATAGAAATATGAAAATTGAAGCATACATTCCGTCTTGAAGCTGTTCAGTATCATTTCCAGAACGTTCTTGTAA
>DAIMKZ010000180.1:0-2278 GCA_036721445.1 Candidatus Delongbacteria bacterium | reverse complement strand
AGCGAGATGAGCTCTGACATTTCAAGGGTAAAAGAACTTATGATAAACATTAATGAAACACTGAAACAGAGAAGATAACCATGACCAGACCCTTTACATTAATATTACTGATCCTTCCAGCGATGCTTTTATGCCTGCCGATCACCGATTTCGATGAGGCGAACCAGTATTACGAGAAAGCCGACTATGAGAAGGCGTCCGTTTTATACGAAAAAATAATTTCAGACGGTTTTGAGAACGGAGAAGTATACTACAACCTCGGTAATTCATATTACAAACTGGGAGATATTGCCCGGTCGATCCTTTATTATGAAAGAGCTGTTAAACTTATGCCTGACGATCCTGACCTTACAGAGAATCTTAAGATAGCCCGGCTTTACCTGACCGATAAAGTCGAAGAGACCGAAGCCGAACCTTTCTTTACGCTTTATTCAGACATAAGAAACTCTTTCAATATCTATACTTCTAAGAATATCCTTCTGATCTTGATCCTGATAACCGGAATTTTCATCTCTACATATATTTTCCTTAAAAATACATTATTCGGCAGATTCTTTTTCTATATATCACTCATAAGCGCTGCGTCTCTGATGTTCTTCAGCTATTTGTATTACGACATTCATTCGCTTGACATCCGGAGGTTCGGAGTAGTCTCCGAGGATAAAATATCTGTGATGTCATCACCCGACGACAATATTAATTCCAAAGAGCTTTTCTTTTTGCATCTGGGGACGAAGGCTGAGATTGTAAGGTCGAACGAACAGTGGCTCGAGATCCGGCTGGACGAAGAAAAGAAAGGCTGGGTAAAAAAAGAATCCCTGATAGAGATATAAAATCTCTTTACTTCTTACCGGAAAAAAGCGTCATTTAAAACTGTTATCGATTTCATATAAGATCCTCTGCCGACCACAAGCTGAATGCTCTGCTGACTGTATGTAATACCGAGTGCATCAATATTAATGGCGTTCTCATACAATGCCCTGGATGCGCGATAAAGAAATCCGGGGCAGCTGATGTTGGTACCTATGATATTCACAAGCGATGAAGGCACTAATTCAATTTTTTCATATCTATTCTCCAGATCCTTGAAAAGCGCATGAGTAAAGTCTTTTTCATGTACAGCGAAAGTGATGGTATTGGCAGAAGTGGATTTAAAGACATAACTTATTTTATGTTCAGCCAGTATTTTCATAATGCCGAGATCGTATCCGTACTGACCCACCATCATGGAATCATATATCTCGAAAAGCATAATTCTCTCGCATCCTGCAATTATTTCTACAGCTTTTTCCGCACTCTTGAAACAGCTGCTGATAAAAGTACCGGGATGATCCGGTTCAAATGAATTTTTAACTCTCAGGTTAATATTGTTTTTTTCTAAAATCTTTGATGTTTTCGGATGGATCGCTTCCATGCCTATATCTGCCAGCTGATCTGCAACAGAATAGCTTGTAAAAAGTATCGGCCGCGAATTCGCTTCACCGACTATTTTCGGATCGGCGCTGCTTAGATGGTATTCTTTGTGAATAATAGCTTCATCCGCTTTTAGAAATGCAGCGATTTTGCTGAATGCGACCTCAGAATATCCTCTGTCGAATTCTTTCATGATGCCCTCAATCCCTTTGATATATCCTGTAACTATGGCTATTTGATCGCTGAGATCTATTCCTGAAAAGGCTGCGGCAATTCTTTCATCAATGGTATAATTGTAACCATCATCATTTCCGCTTAGATCAACAAGCAAAGCCTTAAAACCCCTGTTGTTGATTATATTTGCAGAATTGAAAGCGGCATGGGACTCACCAAGTGCAGAAATAACCTCTCGCGCGGCAGAATACAGCTCTTTTTGGTCTATGTAGCCGCTTTTCACTATATGAGTAATGCTGTTAAGGTATCTTTTGATGATCTCAACCCTTGAACTTATGAAATATTCTGAAGCTTTAAGATCAAGGCCAAGTATCTCGAATTTTCTGTTCAGAGAGATCATTCGCTCAACCGTTTCATCCAGCTTTGAAAGATAGTCTTTTTCTTGAATGAACAGAGACAAAACGCCTGGTTCTTTTGTCTTTTTGTTGTCAAGAAGCAGATCTGTAATTCCTGAATATGCGGAAACAACAAAAACACGACCTGTTCGTTTTCCGTTCAGAATAACATTTTTTAAGATGGTGTCGAACCGGGTCATTGATGTTCCGCCTATCTTTTCTACGGAAATATTCATGAAATTCTCCTACTAATTATTTGTTTAATTTTCATAAAGTATTTTGTTAAATTTGTAATA
>DAIMKZ010000179.1:0-2280 GCA_036721445.1 Candidatus Delongbacteria bacterium | reverse complement strand
GCCTTTCATACCGAAAAACTGCACGATCAACGGACATATCTTTTACATCCTCACAAAAGATAATCAGGAAAGGACTCTTCTCATCGATCATCTTAAAGAAAGAGGCGTAATGGCTATTTTTCATTATGTTCCGCTTCATAAGGCTCCTTACTGGAAAGGCGAATACGATAATATAAAATTACCTGTAACGGATAATGTCAGCGAGACACTTCTGAGACTGCCAATGTATTATTCATTAAAAGATGAGGAACTTAATTATATCTGCGATTGTATTAAAAAATTTTATAAAACCCGACTTTATTAAAAATCCCCACTTTACTTATCCATTCCGATTTCGTATATTCAATCAAATTGATAAAAGGTTCTCGGGGGTAAATGATGAAACTCAGATATGCGGCTCTTACGCTCGTTCTTATTGCGGGAATGTGCTTTCCGGCCAAGCTTGTGATCACGGGTTTTAAAGACACCGACCCCAAAACGGAGTTCATTACAGACGCTTTCGTGGAATTCTTGCGCGGAAATCTGGAAGAAGCGGGATTTGAACTGATGGACGACAGGACGGAAGGGCTTGAATATGAGCTCTTAAAGCAGGGGAATTTTTACCTGGCATCCAATTCTTTTTTCGACACTTATGAAAATCTTGAGCTTGACAATTCCATTAACGGTGAAATTAAATATAAAGGCAAGTTCTTTTACCTTACGCTTCAGGTCTATTCGAGGGAGAAAAGAAGGCTCGTTATGAAAGGAGAGGTCAAGGGAAGCAAAGACGCCCTTCTTGCTTTTTATTTTGAGGTCACAAAGAATATAATAGCCTCAATGGATGTTGATCATAAGGTAAAGAATGTTTTTCCTGTTGACGAAGATAAATATTTCTACAAATATATAAAACTCGCGCATGAGACCGACAAGCTTTTCGAATCTGACGACCCCGACGATTATTATGAGCTGAAGGATGAACTGGAGGCGATGCAGAATCTTTTTACGGAATATCCCGTTTTTGAGGAACTGTATAAAGAAGTAGCGGACATGAGTGAGGATTACGCTCCGGCAGGACCTTTTGAAAAACCTTTTTCTAATATAACCAAAACATCTTCGCCCGATGACAACGAGATCGAAAATTATGTCAGAAGCCTTCTTTCCGGAGGCTACATATTCTCTTTCAGAGAAGTCCTGCTGAACCCTGTAGAAGACCGGCCGGATCTTATCAATATGACTGTCAAATTCGACCTCAAGCTAAAAAAATCAGCATCCAACGAACTTATCAAAGAGATAAAAAAGAGAAAAGGCAACCCTCATTTCTCAGATATGGGCAGATTTTTCTTCAGCGCCAACGAAAAAGAGAATAAGATATTCAGGGATTTCCTGCTGGAGCAGACGGTCTGGCTGAGGTTCTACGACTCTGAAGGTCTGCTGATAGCTGAGGCTGAATATTATTTTGATAAAAGGGCATATAACTCAGGGGCATACAGGCACGCAAAAATACTGCCGTTCCCCTTAACTCCCAGAGGACCGGCTAACACAGCCTTCGGAATGAGAAGCAGATCGGGCATGCAGTTCGAGTTCGAGGACATCAAAAAAACAGACCTCGAAAGGATCGCCTCAACAGAAATAGAACTTGTTTTCGAGTGAACATAATGAATTATAAGATACTCATATATGCGGTTCTCGCGCTGCTGCTTTTTTCTTGCTCGGACGACGCGGATATGCTGATCAAGAAAGGTGACTACGAAAAAGCCATTATACTACTGAAGGAAGACCTTTCGCAAGACTACAGGAATACGGGCTTAAGGAACAAGATCACAAAACTATATTTCACAAGCGCGGTAAGGAATATTGACAACAACAATCTTGACGAAGCGGAAAGGAATATCGAGAGAGGTATTATCTATTCATCGGAAAGCAATCCCGAAATAAAAGACGAGTATGCGGACATTCTTGTTCTTCTCGGCTCAAAGCTTGTAAAAGCAGGCGACCGCGAGGGAAGCGTCGATCTTAAGAAAAAATACGAAAAAGGTGTTACTCTTATCAAAAAAGCTGTGGCTCTTTCTGAAAATAACGAAAAAGGAAAAACACTTCTTTCGGCTATACAGAAAGAGGAAGCGCAGAGGCATCTTGATCTTGCCCAGATTGACTATAACTCATGGCGTGTCGACAGAAGAAATACTTCTCTTCTGACTGAAAGCTGGCGAAACATAACTATCTCCTCAGAGATACTTCAGCTTCCTTACGCAGATTCTCTCCGCACAAAACTTCTCGAATCATTTCTTTCACACAACGTAA
>DAIMKZ010000178.1:0-2335 GCA_036721445.1 Candidatus Delongbacteria bacterium | reverse complement strand
AAGTATAACATCTATATCAAAGTAATGGAATGTGGTAAGCTCAGTAGCTTTTTCCTTCAGGGATAGCAGAGTCACTATACGAACAATCTGTAGTTGAACCTAATTTAACGAATCCGATGATAGGGTCGGCTGATCTGTAAATTGTATAACAGTTCGCTCCTGGGACCGGAGACCATGTCAGAAAAGCGGTATTACTGTTATAAACAATGTTAGGATCTGACGGACTGTCAAGCACGGAATCATATCCAAGTTTAAATTCGTAAGCTCCGATGTCGACTATTCCCGGTAGTCCGTCATAAGAATTAAGCTTTCTTTCAAAACCGTAACCGCGTATGTCGAATTCCTCATTTATCAGATTATTGTTACCAGTATCGAGACACGGTGAAGTTTCTTTTAGTCTGAAATCACCGTTTTCAGGGTCGAAAAATTCGGGATCTGATGAAATGTTGCAGGATCCTTCCCCTACTGCAGTGAAGTTATAGGAGTCTGATAAGAAACATGAGTTATCGATATAAACTCTGTCATAAGACCCGGTTCCTGGTGTGTAGTAAAGTTGTATTCCACCGTATGTCGGCATGGACCATCCTGTAGCCTGATTGCCCCAAAGGATTGAATTATCGATATTGATTAACGAGTTGATCCCGTATATGCCGCCGCCTTTAGAATTCTGGCCGGTAATAACATTTGAAACTATATCGCAGTTGATTAAATTGACTATACCTTCGTCTGTATAAATTCCTCCTCCGTTCGCAGAAGAAGTGTTGTTTGATACGATACAATTGATCATTTCAACTGATGACAATAGATTATTAAATCCTCCGCTTGAATAGTATTTATTGTTATTGTCGATTCTGCAGGATTTAAGATAAGCTTCGCTGTATGTTATGTTGTGAATTCCTGTATTTCCGTTCGAAGAAATTTCGGAATATGACATATTCAAAACCGATCCGTCAGAATTGAGTACTCCAAAACTAATATTGCGTGAAATCTCACAATTTTCAAAATCTGATAATGATTCTCCGCTTAGATATAATCCTGAAGTATTTTCCGTAACCGATGAATTTGTAACGATTAATTTCGTGGAGTAAGAATAAATACCCCCGACCTGACCGGAGGAAATGTTTCCTGAAATAATGCAGCAATCGAGATACGCTGTTTTTTCGCAGCAGTCATTAAATATTCCGCCTCCTCCATCATTTGCGAAATTATTTTTTATTGCCATATTTACTAATGAAGGTGAACATCCCGAATTAGAGAATCCACCGCCAAATTTGTGCGCGTATTCTGTACCATCAGCATTACCGCCTGATATTGTGAATCCGTTGATGACTGCCGTACTGTCGAGAGCAAGTGAATCGGGATGGTAAAAAATATGGTAACAATTATCCAGGCTGTCATCAGGGCTTCCGATATTCCCGGAAATAATTGTCTCGTTTATTAAGAAATCTCTATTACTGATATCATAATCTCCATATATCTCATCACCTGAAAAGCCGCCTAAAAGTCTTATGCCGTTCTTCAATCTCAAATGATAATATCGTGGAGAATCAGTAAGATCGTAAGAAGAATTAGGATAGTAAGTACCTTTTGATACCCATATTTCATCGCCCGGATTAGAAGAAGCTAGTCCTTTTTCTATGGTAGCAAATGAATTATCCCAGTTCAAACCGTCATTAAGATCATTCCCAGAGTTACTGATATAATGAACTGAACAAAATATTATATTAGAAATTAATAAAACGAAGCATAACATTATTTCTTTCATTATCATCTCCCTGCTAAGAATATATTCTATGGTATTAAGTTAATTGTTTTCAAAATGTTTGTCAATAATGATTTTGAATATCGTTGATAATCATCTATTTTGAGAGTATATTTATTTGGAATTATGCTCAGGACTGCTAATGATAAAAACTAATTACCACATGCACTCGAATTATTCAGACGGTAAAGCCGATCCTGAAGATTATGTAAAAGCAGCTGTCGAAAAGGGATTTGTATCGATAGGTTTCTCAGAGCACGGCCCGACTAAATTTAAGAAGCACTGGGAGCTTCTTCCTGAAAAAACAGACGAGTATTTCGACGAGATCGAAAGGCTAAAAGAAAAATATTCTTCAGACATTGAGATATACTGCGGCCTCGAGCTTGATTTCCTCCCGGGAGTGGAGAGCAACGACTTCTACGAGCATGACATTGACTACAGGATAGGTTCGATACATTATTTTTTCGATGAGGATGACATTTACGGCGTGGACTGCAATTTCGAGGAATTCAAGAAGACGATATTCGATTATTTCAGCGGAGACGTGAAAAAGATGGTCAATGAGTTCTATTC
>DAIMKZ010000177.1:0-2350 GCA_036721445.1 Candidatus Delongbacteria bacterium | reverse complement strand
TCCTGATCGTAAGGCATAGGATGACGGACTGCAACGACCCTTAAACCCATTCCTGTCAGAACTTCGATGATCTTTCTTGAAGTCTGTGATTTACCGCATCCGGTTCTTGTCGCTCCTACCGCGATGACGGGTTTTGTCGATTTCAGCATTGTATCGTTCGGTCCCATAAGGACAAAGTTCGCGCCGGCTGCATTTACGATCGCGCTTATACTCATTACATATTCATAAGGTTTGTCGCTGTACGCGAAAACACATTCGTCAACTTTTAATTTCTTGATCAGTTCGGGAAGCTTGTGCTCAGGATATATCTGGATTCCTTTCGGATACAGATCTTTACCGGCAAGTTCCTTGGGATAGATCCTTGTGTCGATACCCGGGATCTGTTCTGCTGTAAAAGCAACTACGTTATAGTTCTTGTTGCCTCTGAAGTAGGTGTTGAAATTGTGGAAGTCTCTTCCGGCTGCGCCGATGATGATAACATTCCTTTTTGCCATTTTTGTCTCCTTTTATTTACAAATAATGTTTATTTTTCTATTTAATCGGAACGCACGACACATCAAGGAACCAAAATATAAGAGTTTAAATTTTAAATGCAAGATTTTTTTTTAGGCTTAAAAAATGTAATATTGACAAACTGCCTTCTATATGGTAAATTTATGTTTAAAGATTTTGGAGCTTATCAATGTCAAAGGTAACCGCACTTATAACTGCCGGAGGATCGGGATCCCGAATGGGCGGAGGAATAAAAAAACAGTATCTGGAGATTAACAACAAACCCATACTTGCCCATACCATCCACAGATTTCAGATAACTGAAAAGATAGACGAGATCGTTCTCACTCTTCCCGAAGATGATATTCCTTCCGTAAAGAAGAATATCATTGAAAGATATAATTTCAACAAGGTAAAACTTATATGCTCAGGCGGTTCCACCCGTCAGGATTCGGTTCTTAACGCATTACATTCCATCCGGGCAGAAAAGGACGATATTATACTTATCCACGATGCTGTAAGACCGTTCATATCACATGAGATCATACTCAACTGTATAGAATCACTCGAAGGCTCGGACGGTTCTGTAACCGCAATAAAACCCGTAAACACGATCAAAGAATTATCCGGTCAAAGCGTAAGCTTCACACTCGACAGAAGTAAACTTATCTCCGTTCAGACACCCCAGAGCTTCAGGACAGAACTGATAAGGAAATGCTCTGAATCAGCAAAAGCAGATAATTTCTATGCGACCGACGATTCGGCTCTTGTTGAAAAATACGGGGAGAAGATCTTGGGAAGAACTCCTGTCATAAAAGTAGTCGAAGGCAGTTCTTTTAACATAAAAATAACGGATAAGAACGATATGATACTGGCTTCCGCCATTTTCGATTCACTTTCGGTCTGATCATCTGTAATAATTTATTATCTCATCTTTCCACTGTTGATAGGGCTTGTACCATTTAGCGGCACTGTTAAGGCTGTCAATGTAAGTTATTGATACCGAATCCGTCGCAACATATGCAAGAGTGTCGGGAAAATCAGCAGGATTAAACTCGGAGATATTAACGCTGTCCTGAGGTTCAAGCAGATTTAATGAATAAAGCAGGCTGTCCTGGTATTTGAACCAGAACCTGCTTTTGTCTCTTTCGACTGCATATATATTGGAATCACTTCCGAATATACAATAATATATCCACGGTCTGTCGTCTCCGGTTCTGTAATAAAATGCGTTCGCAGTATATGTCGTGTCATCAATACGTATGCCGTTCCTTGAAAGAAGCGCGGAATATTTTACTTTGACAAGAACGGCCGATGTGTCTGAATAAAAACGCTGATACTCATTACTGTTATTAAAATTTATTCTTAAATAGTCATCCTCCATTTCAGGTGTACATGATATTAATATCGCTGTGATCACGCTAAGAAGTATTAGCAGTCTTACATTCATGATTTTTCCTCCGTTGCTAATTTATTTCCGAAAGTTTAGAAAATATTTCTCTGTCTTTTCTGATCTTATCTGCGTTGCCTATAGCAGAAATAGTAGAATTCCTTAAATATTCTCTGAAATATTCTGCTGACGAAACCACATCTTTACGGGTCGTGTTCAGTATTCCGCAGACGATCTTTTCAACATAGTCCTGATCGATGCCGGTCATATAGTCCTCTCTTGATTTTTTCCCTCTTGCGTAAGGCGAAAGAAGAGGATCAAAGGCGGCGTATGCGCCGATCTTAATGCTTGTAAAGGAATCTTCATTCATACGGAACCTCGAAAGATTCTCGGGAATTTTTTTATATACTTCGAAGGTCTTTGCAACATTGGGGTCTCTGTAGCTGGTCATTGAAAGGAATCCAGAGA
>DAIMKZ010000176.1:0-2385 GCA_036721445.1 Candidatus Delongbacteria bacterium | reverse complement strand
GTCGTTAGCGACCTTATGAACTCGTTTTTGTCCTTTATCTGAAGCGCACCGTTATACTTTTTTTCATATCCGATCGTGGTCCTCCACTTCGCTCCCATCGCCCGCCCGCACAAAGAACCGGCACCATGTGCCGGATATACCTCGCAGTAATCGGGAAGTTTCAAGAGCTTGTCAAAAAGGCTGTCGTACAGCATTCCCGCCAGATCCTCCGCAATGCCCGGAAAAAGGTCCGGTCTGCCGACATCTCCAACGAACAGCGTATCGCCGCAAAACACTCCGAACGGTTCTCTGCCTCTCGCAGTATCGGACATCACATATGAGATATGCTCCGGAGTGTGACCGGGAGTTTCCAGAACTTTCACGCGGACATCCTCGATCATAAATTCATCATTTTCTTTCAGAGATCTATGTACGAACTGGCACTCAGCTTTTTCCGGCGCATATATTTTTGCTCCCGTCCTATGCGACAGTTCAATATGACCCGATATAAAATCCGCATGGAGGTGTGTCAGGAGTATATGCGTAATTTTCACACCGTAATCTTCGGCCTCTCTAATATATTCAGCTACATCCCTCGACGGATCGATCACTACCGCCGAATTTTTGCCTAAGAGCATATAGGAACTGTGGGCGATCTTCTTTACGAAAAAGTGTTTTACTATCATTTTCTACCAGGCTTCTACGAAAGCTGTGTCGTTATAAATATCCTCGAGTCTTGCCTTGTGCCCCTTTTCCATCATCGCAAGTTCTGAGAACATATCTTTCTGATTCTGATCTGCACTGGCATCCGCAAAACTCTGATACATTTCCATAGCCTGCTGCTCTTTCTTCATCGCAAGGACTATAGCGTCCGTGAATTTCATATCGGATGTAAGTTGAGGAAGCGGAAGTGATTCGGCTATCTTGTAATCCGGACCTTCCTTAAAGACCATTCCGCTGAAATCGTCGTTGAGATATCCCTGAAGCAGAGCTTTGTGCTTGAGCTCTTCCTTTGCCAGTTCATTGAAGATCGAGATGAGACTCGGGTCTTTTGTTTTCAGTGCCGCGTTTTTGTAAAATTCGTATGCTTCCTCCTCATTTCCGACAGCGATCTCAACTATAGCTTTGTACTGGGACATGTTCATGTTTTCCTCCAAAAGTTATTAATTGGCCATATCCGGTTTTTTCCGTATTCCAATTATAACCTGAAAAGTCCCTTTTGTCAAACTTAAAATTCGAGCTGATACCCGAAATTCTGCCTGCTCTTGGCCGGAAAAAGATTGCCGATTATACCGCCGATCGTAAGGTACCTGATCTCGTTCTTCGCGCTTATGATTATACTGTATTCCGGCGGATATCCTGAAAAAACTTTTAGTTTACAGAATTCTTTGATATTTCCGTAAGTTTCAGAATCGATCTCGTTACATTCGGCGTAAAAACAGCTCCCTTTCTGTGCGTATTGAACAATGTCTCTCATATTCTTCTCTCCTTGTTATAACTGTAATATCCGTTCTCTGCTATTATCACATGATCAACAAGAGGTATCCGAAGTATATCTCCGGCTTCCTTAAGCATTCTTGTAATCCCGTTGTCATGTTCTGAAGGCTCAAAATCCCCGGAAGGATGGTTATGAACGACTATGATCGACCCCGCAGAGCATTCTATGGCTGACTTGAATACCTCTCTCGGATGCACGAGCGTCCCTGTAAGGCTGCCGACACTTATATTCTCGTCATGTATTACGCAGTTCTTTGAGTTAAGGTAAATTCCTCTGAAATGCTCCTTGACCAGCGTTTTCATGTCCTTCGCGTATTCATAAATGTCCTCAGGACCTCTGATGATCACTTTTCTTCTTCCGCCCGTGCCGTAAAATCTCCTTCCGAGTTCGAATGCTGCAACGATCTTAGCGGCTTTGTACCTGCTTATTCTCATTACGCTGCTTATCTGGTTAGGATCTTTTGCCTCGGAAATGTTTTTTGACCCGTATTCTCTTATTATTCTTTCAGATAAGGCAAAAACGCTCTCGCGTTTCGAACCTGTCCCTATTATTACCGCCAGAAGGTCCTGCATTCCCAGGTCGTCCACTCTTCCGTTTATCAGCTCCTCTCTCGGAAACTCCGTCCTTCCGTATTTTTTCACTATGTAGTCCGACACCTGCATCATTTAACTTTCTCCACTTAAATTTTTACTTCCGACGGTAAAATAACACCAGAGGCGTGTCAAATCGTGACACGCCAAGAAAAAACTTGATTTTTTTTCAACTATTTTATTCATTTAGGTCATGAAAAATGCCGATCTGGAATATTATAAAAGAATACTCGACCGATTTCTGAAAGAAAAAGGGCTCAGGAATTCCTCACCTAGGGACAAACTTCTCACATTTCTCTGCGACCCTTCTAACGGTCT
>DAIMKZ010000175.1:0-2397 GCA_036721445.1 Candidatus Delongbacteria bacterium | reverse complement strand
GAATGTGTCAGAGCATATCGTGTAAATGATTACTTCATGCCTTCATGCAGTTTACGCAGCATTTTGAGGGATCGGTAAATGTCGCCTTTCATCTGAACAGTCAGATCAAAATTACCGTATTCGTCAGTCTCTTTTATGAGTATGTCGTTTATTATACGAAATGCGTCACCGCCTGCTGTTGCCTTCATCCCTGATCCTAAGATAATTAACCCGGCGTCACTTAAATCGAATGCCTGATTTTCGATTACGTCAGGATATTTTTCAAATACTTCACCGATGTCTAAAGTTTTTTCGTAATTGTTCAATATGAAGAGAATATCCTCAGCGTCCTTCGGTCTGTCGGGAAAAGCGTCATACCATGAAATGAATTTCAATATCATTAAACCTTCGAGTGTCGGAATTTTAAATTCTGTTTCGGGATCCGTGTTGACGGTTATCGGTTGAGCCGAATCATATATTTCGTTAAATCCGGTCACGGTCATCGTATTCTGATTCTCACGCCAGACAATTTTTCCGTTTTCCGCCAGTTTCCCGAAAGGAACTATATCCAGAAAGAAATCTTTATATCTGAATCTTTGAAGCTGGCGGGTTGTTTCAAATCCGTAATTATTCAGCAATTCGTTCTTTATCTGATCGAATGATGCCCATGCCGCTATTTCTACGGCAATATCTATATCCATAGTCACTCTGGGAGCGCTTATTCCATGCATATGCTCAAAAATAATGTCTCTGGCCGAGGCGCCGATCAGAATAAATGGAATACTTAAATTATCCGTGACCTCAATTATGATCTTCAGACTGTCAAGAAATTCAGGATCGAATTTATCCGAGTTTATCTTCAATAAAATCTCCGTAAATCGTTTTCGCGGTCTCAATAATTCTCTGATTGCCGGTTGACAGCAGATCGGCGTAAATGATAAAAGGATGAACCGTCACATTGAATTTTTCATCTATATCATTATTCAGCCATGAACTGTCATATATCTCAATATTACCCGCCGGATCTTTTATGAGCCGGTTCGTCAGCAGAAATTTATTCAGCTTTTCTTTCCCGATATACACTGTCATCAATTCCGGTTTAAATAATTTTTTCAGTAAATATGCCGCAGATTCTCCGCTCCATTTACCTTCGATAACTTCATTTACAGACAGAGCACCCCTGAATTTTCCGAGAAATATCTTAGGTCTGAATTTCTCATTATATGCGACACACCATTTCTCGAACAAAGCCTGTTTGTTATTAAGCCTGTAACCGTCGGGTAAACTTATCAGGAAATTCTGTTCCCGTAATTTATTCAATATAAGTCCGACCGAACCGAGAGGTATTTCAGATGCGGCAGCCATATGTCTTTGAGATTCTTTTATCAGCGTCTCATCAGCAAGCAGGGAGAATATCAGCTTAATGTCAGTGATATTATAATTATTTTTTCTCAACACGACGGTATTATTATTTTTCTTCATTCCTTTTATATATACATACAGATTGCCGGAACTGATAAAGCAATTGCCTTGAGCGTCAAGAAAGTTCAAATTATTTGATTTTAATTCTTCGGAGATGACCGGATTTATATAATCTGAAACCAGCAGTGATTTTTTTTTATATGTTTTACTCAGGATCAATGCAAGAACGGGCCTGGTAATGTTTTTTACAAATTCCAGTACGTAAAACACTTTTAATTTACCTGCTTTTAATTCGATCCCGCCGTTATCAGAAAAATCAAATTGAATACCTGTGTTACCTTTCGTTACGAATTCATTCAGGATTGTTTTTATTTCTGTATTGGTGTTCATGTATTATCTCCGTTCATTTTATATGAACATAATAAAATTAAAAACAAATGTCAAGTATATATTTACCAGGAATCTTTTTTATTGTATATTTAAATTCAACTGAAAAATATTTTTCGGGAACTGACAACTTTTTTTAATTAAAGGGGTCTAAGGGTTGAGAAGCGAAGGAAAGTGACGACCGACCGGAGCATCTCATCAGCTGAAAAGAACGGCATGCCGTACCCCGGGAGAAGAGAAAAGGAATGAACGAAAGAACAAAACTGGAACACGAACTGATAGACAAGGCGGTCAAAGGCGACGGAAAAGCTTTTGAGAAACTGATAAGAAGATACGACGGACAGATCATGAACATGCTGCTTAACATACTGAAAGATCAGGACGACGCTTCCGACGCATATCAGGAGACTTTCATCAAGGTCCATAACAACCTCGGTCAGTTCAAAAAAGGGTCGGCCTTCTACACATGGCTCTACCGTATCGCAGTGAACACGGCTTATTCATTTTATGACAGAAGGCCCGTTCACTCCGAATTCGACGAGAACATACACTCGCCCGAATTTACCGGAACTCCTCCGGCCGCAGGGGATCGCGAACTCAGCGACGAGG
>DAIMKZ010000174.1:0-2465 GCA_036721445.1 Candidatus Delongbacteria bacterium | reverse complement strand
TTGACGCTGTATTCCCCGGCTGCATAGTTTATCGCGAGAAGGTATTGAGCCGGCGCTCTGTTCCCGAAATCGAACCAGAATGAAATATCTTTAAAGCTGTCAAAACTTTTTATGATGCTGTTCTGCTGAATGAAGTGAACATCATCGAACTGGAACGAATTATTAAATGAATTGGAATATGAAATAAATACAGCAGCCGAAATTATGATCAAGGATAATAGTAAACTGATTTTTTTTTCTTTGAGTGAAGCGACCATATCCTTTCCTTATATAAAAAAGGACGGTTTTATTCCGTCCTTTCATTCATTATTCAACAATATCAATATTTCATCTCTGATTTCATTTTATAGCTGTTGTATCTCCATTTTGCGTTCTCCTCGGCAGACTTGAACAGCACTTTCGCTTCTTCAGGGAATGTTTTTAACAATGATGTATATCTTACCTCGCCCTTCAAGAATTCCTGAAATTTATCCCACTGTGGTTCTTTAGAATCGAGACTGAAAGGATTTTTCCCTTCCTGTTCATGCATGGGGTTATACCTGTACAGATGCCAGTATCCTGCTTCTACAGCCAGTTTCTGTTCCTGCTGGGTCTTGCCCATTCCTGCCCTCAGTCCGTGATTGATGCACGGTGAGTACGCGATTATCAGAGAAGGTCCGGGATAAGCTTCGGCTTCTTTTAATGCTTTAAAATACTGAGCCTGATTTGCCCCTATAGCCACCTGAGCTACATATACATATCCGTAAGTCATGGCCATCATTCCGAGATCTTTTTTTCTTATCTTTTTTCCCGAAGCGGCGAATTTTGCGACTGCACCGACCGGTGTGGATTTTGAAGACTGCCCGCCGGTGTTCGAATAAACTTCAGTATCAAGAACAAGCAGGTTCACGTCATCACCTGAAGCGATCACATGATCGAGGCCGCCGTAACCGATATCATAAGCCCAGCCGTCCCCGCCGAAGATCCATACTGATTTCTTGATGAGGTACTGGTCGAGTTTTTTAATCTCTTCTATTATTTCGCCTGATTCCGAAACGATCGCTTTTCTGACAAGATCAGAAGCTTTTTTTGATCCTTCGGCGCTGTCTTTTTCGGCTATCCATGATTCGAACGCCGCTTTAGTTTCAGGCTTTATTTTCCCGTCCTCGACCGCTGTCTGCATCTTAAGAGCTATCCTTTCTCTAAGCTTGCTTACTGCCAGAGCCATACCGAAACCGTACTCGGCGTTGTCCTCGAACAGCGAGTTCGCCCAGGCGGGTCCTTTGCCTTCTGCGTTCGCGCAGTAAGGCGATGAGGGCGCTGATCCGCCGTATATTGAAGAACATCCTGTTGCATTGGCCACCATCATCCTGTCCCCGTAGAGCTGTGTAATGGCTTTGATATACGGCGTCTCTCCGCAGCCGGCGCATGCGCCGGAGAATTCGAAGAGCGGACGGGCGAACTGCGATGATTTTACATTCGCGAATTTGTCCGTCAGGTGATCTTTATAAGTGACATTTTTGCTTATTATATTCCATCTCTCTATCTCGGCTTCCTGAGTTCCCAGGGGCTTCATTACAAGCGCTTTACCCTTTGGCGCAGGACAAACATCGGCGCAGTTTCCGCAGCCTGTACAGTCAAGCACGCTCACCTGTATCCTGAACTTGAGGCCGTCGAACTCCTTACCTATGGCCTTTAATGTCTCTGTTCCTTCAGGAAGTTTCTTTTCCTCATCCGCATTGATCAAAAAAGGCCTGATGACCGCGTGCGGACAAACATAGGCGCACTGGTTACACTGGATGCAGTTCGCGCTTATCCATTCAGGAACATTTACCGCGATACCTCTCTTTTCGAATTCCGTAGTACCTGCAGGGAAAGTCCCGTCCTCTCTTCCCAAAAATGCGCTTACGGGCAGGTCGTCGCCTTTCTGGGCGTTCATAACATCGCATACGCTCTTAACAAAATCAGGACGGCCCACGCCTCTGTCAGCTTTAAACCCGCTGCTCTGGATATTTTTCCATTCGACAGGAACATCGACTTTAACGATCTTCTGTCCGCCCAGATCAACTGCCTCATTATTCATTTTGACGATATCTTCGCCTTTCTTTCCGAAGTTCTTCAGTACATGTTTTTTCATGTATTCCACGGCTTTATCGTAAGGTATAACTTCTGAAATTTTAAAGAACGCCGACTGCATTACCGTGTTGATCCTGTTCCCCAGACCGATATCTTCGGCTATTGCGGTCGCATTAATGATATAGAAATTTATTTCTTTATCCGCCATGTATTTTTTCATGCTGTCGGGAAGTCTCTTCTTCGTTTCCTCTACATCCCAGATAGAATTGAGCAGGAACGCCCCGCCTCTTTTCAGCCCTTTGAGCACATCGTACTGATCGATATACGCGGGAACATGGCAGGCTACAAAGTCGGGTGAATTGACAAGATAAGGACTTCTGATGGGATTGTCTCCGAACCTCAGATGAGAA
>DAIMKZ010000173.1:0-2523 GCA_036721445.1 Candidatus Delongbacteria bacterium | reverse complement strand
TGCTTCTCTTCTATCAGCTCAGCAGTTGCTTTACTCCATAAAGCATAATCGTCCTTATTAAAATCTTTTATCACGGCATTAGAAAAAAGCCTCTTGGCGAGATAATATCTGTACCCGTCATAATATTTGATTTTTTCCACAACCTCCGAATCTGTAAGTTTATGAAGAAATTTTAATACTATCTGGTTATTGATCATCGTGACTTTTGATATTATATCAAGCATATTCATCGGAGCCGGTCTGCTGAGAATTACAAGCTCTTTCACAATAGCCTGTTCAATATTTGAGAATCTTTTAAAATTGTTATATGTTATGTCTCTCAGACCGGCTGTAATATCAGTCATAAATGAAGCATTCAGTGACCATTTCATCTTTGATCTGCTTAGATAACTGTTGTTGAACAGATATATCAGAAGTTCGTTGATATAATACGGTATACCTCCCGTGAATCTGTGTATAAAACTTATTATCTCTTCGGGAATATTTTCTTCCATGAGCATTTGAGTTATGTATTCTCTGGTTTCAAGAACATTCAGATTATTTATCTCGAGCTTGTGAATGTTATCCCTTAACCTTTTAAGCGTGATCTTCTGATATGATTTCAGGTTCTCTGTCTGAACGGTTAGTACGATCATGAACGTCATGCCTTTTTCAGGGCTCCTTCTCATCTCCCTTGTCAGAACTTCAAGAAGGTTGATCGAAGATGAGTTCGCATTGTCAAAATCTTTCAATTCAAGTACGAACCTGCTTTTTGTCGATAAAGTGCAGAAAAAATCAGATATTGCATCGATCTCTTCAATATTTCTTATTCTGGCCAGCCCGGAATCATCAGCTTTTACAGAATAATCTTCATTATTGTTAAATATAAATCTGAGTCCCGGATACTGATCGGGGTTCAGTTTATAGACCCTGAACATTTCCTGTATAATGATCTCGAAAGCCTGATACTTTGTTTCGTCGCCTCGTACAAAATTAGCTGTAAAATAATCGATATTCTCGTTGAGCTGTATAAGATATTTGTATTCTCTCAAGATCGAGGATTTTCCCATACCGTATCTTCCGATAAGGAAAACGGGTTTATTGTCGTAAAATACTTTCTCTTCGAATACTTTTGACGCGTTCGTCAGAAGGACGCCCAGTTCTCTTTTCCTACCGATAAGCTTCCCTGAAGAAATATACGATCTTATACCCAGCCCGGTAAAAAGGAACTGAACTGAATTTTTTTTCTGGTTGTCCTCAATAAGGTCCATGATTATCTCATCGGCGCTGTCGTACCTTTTATCCGGATCTGACTCCATAAGCTTAGAAATAACCTTTACGAGCTTTTTGGGAATATCTTTTCGGATTTCCTCCAGAGGAGTATATATACCTTTCACAGAATTTGACATTATCTCGTGCTTATCTTTACCCTTGAACGGAAGTTTTCCCGTAATACTGAAATAAAATGTCACCCCGAGGGAGAAAAAATCGATCCTGTGCGTTACATCCTTTTTCTGGATGAGCTCGGGAGCTATGAACTGCATCGTTCCCCTTACTTCAGTAGGATTCTTTGAACCGGCAAATCCGAAATCCATCAGCTTAAGCTTTCCATAATCGTCAATAAAAATGTTGTCCGGTTTTATATCGTAATGAATAATGTCCTTTGAATGAATGTAGGAGAGAGCTCTGGATGCCTGAATAAGGTCATTTTCAACTTTCTCCCATGAAAAACTTTCCTTAAGTGATTTGTAAAGCGAGTTACCCTGGATGTACTCCATTGTAAAAAAAAGTTCATCCGTTTCTTTATCTATATCGAAATCATGAACCTTCACGAGATTCGGATGAACGAGCGATATCAGGAACTTGAACTCATGTTTGAATACCTTTATCGCTTTTCTTGAAATTACATCGGTCTTTATTTTTTTCAGAGCGAGGATCTTTCCGTATTCGAACTGGTCGGCTACTTTATACACGCTTCCGAAACCTCCCTGACCGAGCAGCTGCACAGGTTGATATCTTTGATTTATCAGATCCATTCTTAACCTCTTTTACCTTAAGCAGTCTATGGATATAGAATATAACAATATTTTGTTTAAAAAGGTAGAAGAAATATGTTCTGACAAATTAAAAATTTTTCTTGCAATCTTTTAAGTCGTTAATTATATTACCCGACTTGAAAGCGAGAGTAGCTCAGTGGTAGAGCACGACCTTGCCAAGGTCGGGGTCGCGGGTTCAACCCCCGTCTCTCGCTCTTTTTTTTGGCGACGTAGCCAAGCGGTAAGGCAGAAGTCTGCAAAACTTCTATGCGCCAGTTCAAATCTGGCCGTCGCCTCAAGGATTTTTAAGGCTGCTGGAGTGGTGGAATTGGTAGACACAAGGGACTTAAAATCCCTCGGTATTCGTACTGTGCCGGTTCAAGTCCGGCCTTCAGCACTGTAAAGGAGAGATATCTCCTTTTTTTAAAACAGTCGTTATCAGCGGGAATAGCTCAGTGGTAGAGCATCAGCTTCCCAAGCTGAGGGTCGCGGGTTCGACCCCCGTTTC
>DAIMKZ010000172.1:0-2562 GCA_036721445.1 Candidatus Delongbacteria bacterium | reverse complement strand
GCTCCGATCAACGTCACAACTGTTCAATCAGGAACAGATATCACAGTTTCTTGGGACGCTGTTTCCGGAGCAACGAGCTATGACGTCTATTCTTCGGCGGATCCGTACGGAACGTTTACTTTCGTAACGAACGTAGCTACTAACCAGTATGTTGCAACTGCCAGCGAATCGAAACTGTTCTGGTATGTTGTAGCTAAGAACTAAATCTGTTGAAATATCATTCTAAAAAACCCCGATATCGAACGGGGTTTTTTATTTTTTTATATAGCATTTTTATATAAAATGTATTATTTTTTCACAAATCAGATTATAAGGCTGTAATGAGCGATCCCGAAAACATACCGATCTTATCCTTTCCCGAAATGATTTTTAACAATTCGCACGACGCATTTATCATTTCTGACAGGAACAAGATAATTCAGTACGCCAACAGTACAGCTTACAGAATGTTCGGTTATTCTGCCGATGAGATTAAAGGCAAATGCATTCTGGAACTTATGCCGGAAGGAAGAAAAGAAAATTATTCCAAAGATATTACTGAAGCTGAGTCCGGTAAGGTTGTTTCGAATATAGACAGCGGAGAAGAGTTTTTCGGACTCCGCAAGAGCGGAGATATTTTTCCGATTGAACTTACATATACATTCGCGAAATTCTCCGGTCAGGATTTCTTCGTCTCCCAAATCAGGGATGTAACAGACGGTAAGCTCAGAACGAAAGAACTGGACAGAATTACTTCGGCCCTGAAGATCATTACGGAGATAAACAGGATACTTCCCTTCTCATCTGACGAAACAGAATACCTCAATAAAATCTGCAGTATTATTAATTTGGAAGGTTTCCCTAAAATAGTCATTCATACTTTAGATATAAATGAAAAAAATCAGAAAGTGCTTAAGGTTGCAGCCTGCAACAAATCGGGAATGCCATACGTTGACCAGTCAGAAGTTTTTGTTCTTTCAGAGATAGAAAAATGGGGAAGTCTTACCGTAGAAGCAATTTTTGAGAAAAAAACAAAATACCTTAACAACATTGTTGAAAAAAATCTTTGGAAATATTGGTCAGACGATCCCGGCAAACTTAGTTTTCAATCAACTATAGCAGTACCGATAATTACTCACGGTGAAGTGCTGGGAGTCCTGAGAGTTTTCTCAAAAGATACTGAATATTTTGACAAATCGAATATTTCTCTTCTGGAACAGCTTGCAAAAGATATTGCGCACGGTATAGATCATTTAAGAACTGTTAATGCTCATAAAGATTCACTTGCCAGCCTGGAGATTAAAGCCAAATCTCTCAGAATAATAAGTGAGATCAACAGATTGCTTCTAATTGAATCAAATGAAGAAAACTATATACGGTCAGCTTGTTCTATCATAAAAACAACTGGTGATTTTATTATGTCTCAGATCCTTCTGATTGATGAAAAAGACCCTGATGTATTATGGCCCGCCGCTCAGTCCGGATATGAAAACAACCAAGTTAAAATTGATAAATATTCTTTGAAAGAACTTTCGCGAAAAAGCCCCACATCACTATCCATAAAAAATAAAAGAACACATGTCTGTCGTGATATTGTTGAAAAAGAATTTTGGAAATACTGGACAGATTCTCCTGAAAAGATGATCTTCCATTCCACAGTTGCTTTACCGCTAATGATTGACCAGGAAGTGATCGGTGTTGTCAGAGCATTTTCAGAACTGCCGGACGCTTTTAACGAAAACGGAATTGAACTGCTCGAAGAACTCGTTCGCGACACTTCGCACGGAATACACTACTTCAGAACAAAAAGACTTCATGATGATGTTGTAAGTAAACTCATCGAAGCAGAAAATAAATACAGATCCTTGTTCAGTTCAAGCAACGACGCAATAATTATAACTGATGCAGAAACCGGGATAATTTCAGATGCGAATAAAAAAGCTGAAGACATTTTAAAAACCTCGCTTGATAAAATTATAGGTACAAATTATTTGGAGCTCCACCCTGAAGGATATAAGGAAAAGTATAAGAACACCGTTCAGCTTTTGTCCGAAAAGGATATAAGTGTTTCTGGAGAGTTCTATTTGAGGTCAGAAAGTTCATCAGGAAAAGCAATACCTGTAAAAATGATAGCGGATCACATATTTATCAACGGGAAAAAATATATACAGACTATCTTCCGTGACATATCGAAAGAAAAAAAGGAAGAGGAGAACATCAGGAATATTCAGAAAATGGAAGCTCTAGGCACTCTTTCAGGCGGAATTGCGCACGATATTAATAACATTCTTTCGCCGATAATAGGATTCGCACAGATAGCCATCCTTGAGAATGAGGATAAAAACAGACAGAACGAATGTATCAACGAGATTCTGAAAGCAGCCGAGAGAGCAAAGGAACTCATTGCAAGGATCTTAACATTTTCCAGAAATGGAGACACCGAAAAAAAGCCGTGCCGTATTCAGAATATTGTAAGAGAGGTTCTTAGACTTATATCGTCCTCTATACCTGATAACATAAAACTAGAAAACGAGATCAATCAGAATTGCGGCCATATACTCTGCGACCCAATCCAGATATATC
>DAIMKZ010000171.1:0-2568 GCA_036721445.1 Candidatus Delongbacteria bacterium | reverse complement strand
TGATATTAAAGAGCAAAAAAAAGACTTCGACATTCTTATTATTAACGACTGCTCGACAGACGATACTTCTGAAGTCGCCCGAGGTATCAGTAACTGCACGGTTATAGATTTATCCGTAAATCTTGGTATTGGCGGAGCCGTTCAGACCGGATTTAAGTATGCTTCTGAAAACGGATACGAATACGCGGTCCAGTTTGACGGGGACGGCCAGCATGATGCCGCCGAGATAGGCAAAATACTCGATCCCGTTCAGGACGGCGGAGCGGATGTTGTGATCGGATCACGGTTTTTAAAAAAGGAGCAAAATTTTCGGTCCACTTTCGCAAGAAGGAAAGGTATTTTCATTTTCAGGATCGTTAATTTAATCCTTACAGGTCAGAAAATAACCGACAACACTTCCGGTTTCAGGGCATACAATAAAAAAGCGATAGAGTTTTTATCACGGAATTATCCAGAGGACTATCCGGAGCCTGAATCGGTAGTACTTCTCGGTCGTAACGGATTTAAAATAAAAGAAGTGTCTGTCAATATGAAAGAACGGCAGAACGGCAGATCTTCGATAGCGGGACTTAGGATACCCTACTATATGTTCAAAGTCCTTCTGTCGGTGATAATGACATCTCTCAGAAAGAGGAAAAGCTATGCTTAATAACGTCAATACGGATAAGATACAGTATTTCGCAGTTGCGGGAAGCATTCTGCTCCTGATCTTCATAATAGAGCTCATAAGACGGAAAAAGATCAAGGAACAGTACTCGCTTTTATGGCTGTTCTTCAGCGCCGCGTTCATTACTTTATCACTGTGGAGGGACGGGATCGAAGAGATCGCCGTACTTGTCGGTATAGCTTACGCTCCCGCAGCTTTCCTGCTTATCCTTGTAATGGCCATATTTTTAATACTGATAGAATTTTCGGTCATAATCTCAAAATTATCCGACACGAATAAAACACTTGTTCAGCAGGTAGGCCTGCTAAAAGAGAAAATTAAAAAGATCGAAGCTAAAAATGAGTGAGTTCGATATTGTAATAGAACCGAAGAAAACGATCGGTCACTACTGGAAGGAACTCTGGCAGTACAGGGAGCTTTTCTATTTCTTCGCGTGGAGGGATTTTAAAGTACAGTACAAACAGACTGCCATAGGTGTTCTCTGGGCTGTTTTAAGACCTTTGTTAACAATGATCGTTCTTACGGTCATCTTCGGAAAAGTGGCCAAACTGCCTTCTTCGGGAATACCTTATCCGATACTTGTGTTCTCAGCGATGCTCCCGTGGCAGCTTTTCGCGTCGTCTTTTACTCACAGCAGCAACAGCATTGTAGAGAACGCGAACATGATCTCAAAGATATACTTTCCCAGGATAATCATACCTTCAAGCGCAATACTCGTAAGTTTCGTCGATTTCGCAATATCATTCTCGATACTCGTGATAATGATTTTCTATTACGGATTTTTCCCGGACGTGAAATTTCTTTTGCTGCCTTTCTTCATAATTCTCGCCGTAATGACATCCTACGGTATCGGGCTTTGGTTTTCCGCGCTCAACGTAAAATATAGAGATATAAGGTATGTAGTTCCTTTCGCTGTTCAGTTCGGGCTTTATATATCGCCGGTCGGGTTCAGCAGCGACATAATACCTGAAAAATGGAGGCTGATATATTCCTTGAACCCCATGGTTGGAGCGATCGACGGTTTCAGATGGGCTGTCTGCGGTTCTGTCTCGAATCTCTATCTGCCGGGATTTTTGCTTTCGGTACTGATTTCGTTACTGATCCTCGCGACGGGTTTCTTATATTTCAGAAGAACGGAAAGAAGCTTCGCTGATGTAATTTAATAAGGGAAACAATGCCTGAAACAGTAATTAAAATAGAGAACCTTTCAAAAAGATATATTATCGGGCACGAGACAGGAGCGCCGTACATGACCCTGCGAGATACTCTGACTGATATCGGGAAAAGACTCAATCCTGTCAGATGGCTCGGGAAAGATACCGGGGTGAAACCTTCGAAAGAAGAGTTCTGGGCGTTAAAAGATATAAATCTTGAGATAAAGCAGGGCGAGAAAATAGGCATAATCGGCAGGAACGGGGCCGGCAAATCCACTCTTCTCAAGATCCTCAGCAGGATCACGGAACCGACGATCGGTTCGGTTAAGATCAAAGGCCGCGTTGCCAGCCTGCTCGAAGTCGGTACGGGATTTCATCCGGAGCTGAGCGGAAGAGAGAACATTTTTCTGAACGGTGCCATTCTCGGAATGAAAAAGGAGGAGATAAAAAGGAAATTCGATGAAATAGTTGATTTCAGCGGAGTTGAAAAATTTCTCGATACTCCCGTCAAACGGTACAGCTCCGGAATGTACGTCAGACTCGCCTTTGCCGTCGCTGCCCATCTTGAGCCCGAGATCCTGCTGATAGACGAAGTCCTCGCAGTCGGTGACGCTGAATTCCAGAAGAAATGTCTTGGTAAGATGGATGACGTTGCAAAACAAGGCAGGACTGTTCTGTTCGTTAGCCACAACATGCTTGCGGTAAAGAATTTATGCGGCAAATCAGTATGGATAGAAAATGGTCAAG
>DAIMKZ010000170.1:0-2593 GCA_036721445.1 Candidatus Delongbacteria bacterium | reverse complement strand
AAACTGGTCTCCTCCGGGTACGCGGACACTTTCCGCGCGCTGTATCCCGACAAGGTGCAGTATTCGTGGTGGAGCTACAGGTTTAACGCGCGCAAGAACAACACAGGCTGGCGGATCGACTATCACTTCGTCAACAAAGAGTTCTTCCCGAAAGTCAGAGATTCCTACATAATGAACGACGTTCACGGATCCGACCACTGCCCCGTCGTCGTCGATCTGGATATCTAAACTCAATAATTTACTCAGTACACTGAGAATTTTTACTCAATATTCCCACAAACACACTTTACTTTATTACAAATTTTAACACAAAGACCCTTTACTTTATTACAAATATTGTTTATCTTTAAAGAAATTCAAAAACGGAGCAAAATAAATGTTTGAAAGAAATATACTCAATAATTTAACAGAGTGGAAAGGCAGAGCAAGCAGAAAACCTTTGATTCTCAGAGGAGCAAGACAAGTTGGAAAAACAACCGCAGTAAATATGTTCTCAAAAGAATTCGATCTTTTTATCGAACTCAATCTTGACCTGTTTTCAGATATTCAGATATTTAAGGAGGAGTACGGTATTGAAGAAATTATTCAGGCAATTCAGGTCATGAAAAATATCTCTTTTAAGAAAAGAAACATACTGATTTTTATTGACGAAATTCAAAATTCCCCCCACGCTGTCAAAATGCTGCGTTATTTTTATGAAAAACGACCTGATATATTTGTCATCGCAGCCGGATCACTTTTAGAGCTAGCACTTGAAAATAAAGATATAAGTTTCCCTGTTGGCAGAGTCGAGTATCTCTATATGTATCCCTTTAATTTTAATGAATTTTTAAAAGCTATAAAAGAAAATATCTTAACAGACATTATAGACTCGGAGAGGATTCCCGATTATGCTCACGATAAGCTGATGAAACTTTTTCACAGATATACTCTCATCGGAGGGATGCCTGAAGCCATAAAGACATATTTGGACAATAATGATATCAACTCCTTAAAAACGATCTATCAAGCGCTTCTAGTTTCGTTTGTGAACGATTCGGAAAAATACGCAAAAAATAATACTTTGAGAACAGTAATAGCGCATTGTCTCAATACAATTCCGAGTGAAACAGGAAAAAGAATAAAATTCCAAAATTTCGGTAATTCTTCTTACAGGTCAAGAGAGGTCGGAGAAGCAATCAGGCTCATTGAAAAAGCAATGATCATTTATCTCATCTACCCTGTCACAAATACTGACATCCCTTCAAGAACCGATTTTAAAAAATCCCCGAAACTCCAGCTTCTTGATACCGGCTTAATCAATTTTTTTACCGGCATTCAGCCTGAATTCTTCAAATTCGATAATCTGAATTCGATATATAAAGGTTTTATCGCCGAACATATTGTCCGCCAGGAGATTATTGCCTCAGATTACACTCACAATAATCCGGTTCCCATCTGGACAAGAGAATCAAAAGCCAGTAACGCCGAAGTTGATATACTGATCCAAGTTAAAGGAACTGTAATTCCTGTTGAAGTTAAATCCGGAGCTTCCGGAAGCTTAAAATCACTCCACCTTTTTATGGATGAATCTAATAGCGAATTTGCCGTCAGACTTTGCCGAAATATGATGAATTTTGAAAGGGTAACAACACCCTCGGGAAAAACATTCACCCTTATCAACCTTCCTTACTATCTGGCAGGAAGCCTGGAGAAAATTGTCGGAAAATTTATTTAATTTTACTCAATCCTTGCTTTATCAAAACACTTGCATTAACTTACTTTCATGAAAACATACTTCAAAACAATAATTGTATCGCTTTCCATATTATCCTACTCTGCTCTTTCGCAAGATTCACTTGCAGTAAAATCAAAATGTGACAGGCAATCAGCGGATAGCTTAAATTGTTTTGCGGTTCTTCCGATATTATTTAGTTCTAAAATCTATAATTTAGCTCTGAAAAGCACTTTTTACGCGCGCATTTTCTTTGTCACTTTCTTTTCGGGCGCGCAAAAGAAAGTGAGACATATACCTAATCTATTACATCAAATCCGGTATACTTCCTGAGCACTTCGGGCACAGTGATCGAACCGTCTTCGTTCTGATAGTTCTCAATAATAGATACCATCAGCCTCGAAGTCGCAAGACCGCTGCCGTTCAGAGTGTGAACGAATTCCGGTTTAGCCTTAGGCTCCGGTCTGTATCTCAGATCCATCCTTCTCGCCTGGAAATCGACGAAGTTCGAACATGAAGAAGCCTCGAGGTATTTGTTCTCCGCAGGAGACCACGTTTCTATATCGTAGCACTTGGCAGCAGAAAAGCTAAGATCGCCGCTGCAGAGCAGAAGTATCCTGTAATGTATCTTAAGTGAGTCTAATATTCCTTCCACCCTTTTTACCAGGTCCTCGAGCTCATCGTATGAAGTCTCGGGTTTGACGAACTTGACCATCTCGACCTTGTTGAACTGGTGTACTCTTAAGAGCCCCTTAGTATCCTTACCGTAGCTTCCTGCCTCTCTCCTGAAACACGGCGTATATCCGACATAATAAATGGGAAGATTATCAGCGCTGACGATCTCTTCCCTGTGCATATTTGTGATCGTGACCTCGGCGG
>DAIMKZ010000169.1:0-2604 GCA_036721445.1 Candidatus Delongbacteria bacterium | reverse complement strand
GACCTCAAGTTCATCGACGGCTGGCTGAAGAGACTTGAGACCTACCGGTCCTAAACTTTTATATTGACATCAAAATCTAATTGCCTTAAATTGCTTTCAGGAAAGTTATAGTAATTCGGGAAAGTGTAATGCGGAATACTTTAGTTATATTGATATTGATATTTACAGCATCTCTTTTTTGCCAAGGATCAGACTCTGCAGAAGTACTGCTGAATACCCCTCTTTTTGAGAGATCATCTCCTTTTTGGCAGGATTATAGGGTCAATCAGACGATCCAAAAATCCCTTTTATGGTCAAGTGCCAGTACCGCAGTAAGCGTTGCTATTTTAGCAAAGGGTGATGCCGAAAATATTTTTATGCTTCTTACAGCCTTTTCTCTTCCTGTATGCGGGTTTGTAGGAGGGACGGTTTACGGATACATAAAAGGTGCTGAATACGAACTGATGAAAAAGAACGACCCGATATTTCATCTACAGAGAAATCGTGTAGGGTATGAGGTCGAGGCTTCAACTACTACTTCCAATAGTCTGACTTTTTTCAGTCCGAGAGTTTCTTTATGCTTTCAGCCGCTGAGATCACGAAAATACTGGCCTTCAGAATACCGCCTCGGATTCAGCTTTTTACGAAATGTGTGGCTGGAAGACGACGATGAGATAGACAGCACACCTTTCTACAGCTATACTGAGGACAGGATCGAATTGAATGTTCTTTACAATTCGAATAAAAAATATTTTCAGTTCCACTGGGGGTTCGGAGCAGGATACTCAAGAGGTTTTTGTTCTAGTGAGATCGGCTCTTCTACATCATCAGTCAGGATAAACGGAGCATTTATTTATCCCGTTGCCGGTATTACAATAAATTTCAACGATTTTTTCTATACACGAATCGAAGGAAGGTACGAATTTTCGCAGTTCTACTATGAACTTCTCGATCATGCCGACTATCCGGCTACTACTAATCTCAGCATCGGGTTTTCTTTTGGAACTTATATATTTTAGGGGGTAGATGTGAAAGAAAATGAAATATTCTTCAAAATCACTTCACTTCTGACAATCTTCTTTTTCCTGCATGCATGCTCGATTTACACTTTGAAAGAAGATGTCCTCGAAAAAAAGTATGATCTCAGGAAAACCGATATGATCGTGATCCATCAGAAAGACTTCACTGCTGTTCTGGATAACATCGGACTGTCGGAAGAAAGCATATCCGGGAACATAAGAACTTATATCAAGTCAGAGGATCCCGAACTGCTCAAAACCGAATATCATTTATACATATCTGATGACTCAAAAATAATTTACAGCATCGGCGGTCAGACAGTTATCCCGCTATGTGAAATAATAAAAGTCGAAAATTATAAAGTCGACGAAGGGAAAGTTCAATTGAATATATGGTCCGGACTGGCTCTGATGATAGGAGTAGCAATTATTGTTTTTTTAATAATCGGGGCAAATAACGATACTAGTACGAACTGAGAAATGGAAAATCTTGTGAGATCTTTATATACTAAAACTGTTTCATTAATAACATTGATCTTCTTTTTCAACGCCTGCACATCGAATCTGAACAACCTTAAAGAAGTCCCGAAGGAAAACATTATGGACTTTAAAAAGGAAAACATTATCGTTATCAGGTTCAAAGATATTTCTTTGCTTCTTGAAAATGCTGTACTTGCGGAAGAAACGCTGAACGGGGTCGCTAAAGGATATGAAAAAAGTTCAGTTCCCCAGTCTCTTTTCAATGAGATCCATTTTGTCCTCGATCCGGAGTTCGGGACGGAAATTATACTTGAAGAGCATATTTCGATACCTCTTGATAAGGTCGTAAAAGTGGAGATGTACGATATTAACTCTGCCGAAGCCGCAGGCAATCTCGCTATGGGATTTACAGGAGTTGTTGTAATATCCGGAGCTATATTGACAGCATTTTTCGGCACAGTCTATCTGGTACTGTCGATATTTGCGCATTAAATTTCCCGCTTGAATAATCGTCTCTTATTATATATATTACGAAAAAGCTTATTCCGGAGGTTCGAATGATAAACATAGCTCTGTGCGGGGGATACGGGAAGATGGGGCACGCCATCACAGATTTCGCGGCTCAGTCAGATAATTTCAACATTTCCTACATCATTGAAACGCCTGAGAAATGCCTGCTCACCAACCTCGGAATGGGCATAAGACTTGCCGATGTCATAGACCACGCCGATATTGATGTGGTCGTTGATTTTACTTCACCGAAATCCTGCCTCGAACATATGAAGATCAGCGTGGAGAACTCAAAACCTTTCGTCACGGGAACAACAGGTTTTTCAGAAGCAGAGACGGCCGAAATGAAAAAGACAGCTGAAAAAGGGCAGGTGTTCTATTCGCCTAATTTTTCGCCGGGAGTTTTTATCCTGGGAAGGCTTCTGGGCACAATATCCGAACTCGCGAAGAACGATTACGACATTGAGATACTGGAGATGCACCACAATCAGAAAGCCGACGCGCCGAGCGGGACCGCGTTAAAGCTTAGGGACATTCTGCTCGGATCGAACCCCGACTACAGCGTCATTTACGGAAGAAAAGGCGTATCCGGACCCAGAAACCGCTCGGAGATCGC
>DAIMKZ010000168.1:0-2611 GCA_036721445.1 Candidatus Delongbacteria bacterium | reverse complement strand
CGGAGCTTTCACGCCGATCTTTTCCGAAAGCTCTTTCAGCCTCAGTTTATCCCTCAGCCTGAACATCTCTTTGGTCGGTATAAGCATCTTTATTCCCATTTCCGCTAGCACCGGCTCGATATCCATGTAGATAGGAAGTTCTGCGTCCAAGGCTGAAATTATCACATCGAGGTTCTCTTTTTCGTGGATGTCCCTGATGCGGTCGATAAACGCTTCTTTACTGCCTGACGGATATGGCATTATATAACTTTTGTCTATTATCTGATCGAGATAAATTCCGGGCTCCAGAGCGTCGTACGCCAGCCCGATCGTTCTTACTTCAAGCCCGCTTTCCTTGAGCGCTCTGCATATCCCCGCGCCCGGTCCCGGATTATCTATCGTGTTTATGCCGCTTACCGCTACAGTCAGTTTCATAACAGCCGCCTAGACCAGAAAATATTTTTTGAGATTTTCGATAAAATCCTGAATATCCACTGTAACTTCATCTTCGGAAGCGTCGAACTCATCCATTATGGCAGCTTTGATCTCATCCTCGTTCTTCCCGGCCTTCACAAGTTCAAGTATTTTAAGCCCCGTCGCGTTCGCAGTATAGGAGTGACCCGTCACCGGATCGAAAATAAAACCGCTCTCACTGACCGCCAGCACCGATAATTTGTCTATGTCCATAATGCCTCCAATATAGGATTCTTCCCTATGTAAACGGATCCCCGGGGTATATATTTCACATACCGCCGCAACTACTGAACTTTCTTGTCAGCTTAATAATATACTAATGAAAATCGGTTTTATCAATTAAAATAGATTAGGGAAATTATTTCTTTCCTAATCTCGACAGCATTTCTACAGCCTCAACTTCCATCTTTGAGTAACCGAACCACTTTTTACCAAGATCTTTCAGCGACGCCCCGAAATGATAAATTATTTTTTCATCTATCACGATGAACCTGTCATGAGAATTATCGAACTTCACGACTTCAACAGGATCATACTGCCCATTGAACTTTTTCACATCGAGCTTAAGCTGAGCCGAAATCTTTTTGGTATAGATCGAAGCCTTAACGCCCTTCTTTCGCTTAGACAATATCGTCAGAACTGAATCATCCACATAATTATCTATGATCAGAATTGATTTATCCGCACTCTTCACGATATCCGAAACATATTTGTACGCATCGAATACCTGCTTATCGAACAAAATCCCCTGCTTCGGCTTGATCTCTCCGCTTTCCATTAAGGAAAATATTTTATCTACTCTTTTATCTGTTTCGATCAATTTCAAGCTCATTCCGGATTGCTTTGATTCCATATTATCCAATCTCTGAAACACTTGGGCATTTGACTGAATAAATTTCCGCATCTCGACAAATGCCTGGATTATTCTTATGCTGATCTTTACTGCGATTTCACTTTTCAATATTCCCGCCAGCATAGCTACACCCAACTCAGTAAAAACATAAGGTTTCCATCTCAGACCTACTTTTAGATTATTGGACATCACAATTTGTGATCTCCATTCTGTAAATTCTACATTAGTCATCAGAAAGCAGAATTCTTCAGGAAACCTGTCTAAATTCCTTTTTACGGTCTGATTTAATACTCTCGTCTCTACTCCATACAGCTCCGCCAGGTCCCTGTCCAGCATCACTTGAAATCCCCGGATCGAATATATCTTTTCCTTCAGACTCTCTTCAAACTTTTCCATTTCACATTCCGACATAACCGCCTCTCTTACATTACTTTTCCCGCAATATACCACCGGAGGCGTGTCAAATCGTGACACGCCAAGAAATATTTTCAATGATTATCTTGCAGGCTTCTTTCTAAAAATAGCCTACCTCAACACATAACCCGCAAGGATCTTCTGCACTTCATAAATATCAACGCTCTTATGGAACTGCTTCTGTAAAAATATCAAAAGATGTCTAAATTATCTTCCAAGAGCTTTTAAAACAATATCATCTTGGATCAATACATCTTTCATAAGTAAATTAAAGGAAAATTGTTTATGCTTAGATGCTTTGAAATCTTCAAGATTTTTAAAAGTGATTTTGCAATTCGATTAATTCTTAAGTGAGAGAAGATCGTAGCTGGTACTCCGTCCGCCTGCAGGATTTTTTTCGAGTATTCTTTTATCGATCAGGTCATTGATGTCCCTCAAGGCTGTATCGGTCGAAGAGTGAGTTATTTTTGCCCATTTTTTTGTTGTGAGCGATCCTTTAAAACCGTCGAGGAGTTTATTGAGCATGAGTTTCTGCCTTGAATTGAACTCTGTGTGCGAATGAGTTTGCCAGAAGGAAGATTTTGCGGTCACTTTTTCCAGAGTTTTTCCGGTAGAATTGAGCGCATTGAAAAGACAGTCCAGGAACCATTTAAGCCAATGTGTGACATCGGGTCCGCCTTTCTGCGTACGCTCGAGTATGTCGTAATACTGCTTCCTCTGAACCCTTATCTGCGCTGAGAAGCTGTAGAACCTCTGACTGCTCATATCCGATCTGGCGAGAAGCATATCGGTCAATGCGCGGGCGATCCTGCCGTTCCCGTCATCAAAAGGGTGCAGTGTGACGAACCTCAAATGAGCCAGTGCGGCTTTTATTACCTGATCTGTGTTTTT
>DAIMKZ010000167.1:0-2628 GCA_036721445.1 Candidatus Delongbacteria bacterium | reverse complement strand
GCACGGAGAACTCGTAGAGAAGTGCGGAATTGAACATGATGTCAGCATTCTCCTGATACGGGAAAATATTTTTTTCTTCACCCGCGCGTACGCTCGGCCACCTTTTGAGCGTGGCGAGAGCAGTGTGACCGCGGTAATTATAATCTCTGACTATCCGGCGTATGAGCCTGTTGTCGGTCGTCGGGATCCTGTTGTGCCTGTCGATAGATATCTGAGTGAGCGCGGACACATATATCCTATATTTCTGGTCAAGAGGGATAAGCGGAGTAAGTTTCGGGTTCAGCGCATGAATACCTTCCACTACAAGAATATTGTTCTCACCGCACTTCATCACAGGTCCGGGCATTCTTTTACCTGTCTGGAAATCGAATCTCGGTATTTCGACCTCCTCACCCGCGAAAAGCTTTAAGAGATGCTCGTTGAAAAGTTTTATATCGATGGCTTCGATAGCCTCGAAATCGTATTCGCCGCTCTCGTCCTTTGGTGTATGTTCCCTGTCAACAAAATAGTCGTCCAGAGAGATTATCTGAGGCTTAAGTCCAGATACCTGAAGCTGAATGCTGAGTCTTTTTGAAAAAGTGGTTTTCCCTGAGGAAGAAGGTCCTGAAATAAGAATGAGCTTCAGATCTTTTCTTTCTGAGATCATATCTGCGATATATGCGACTTTTTTTTCGTGTAAAGCTTCCGCGATCTTTATCAGGTTACCCGCTTTTTTGTCCAGAATGTGCTGATTGAGCTTACCGACATTATTGGCCTCAAGTAATTTGACCCACCTGCTGTGCTCGGTAATGATCTCGAACAGTTTATTCTGAGGCGTCTGATCCACGATCTTATCGGGTTCTGATGCGGACGGTATCTGAAGCAGCATTCCGTCGTAATACTTGACCAGATCGAAAACAGTCAGGCTTCCGGTTGACGGCGCGAGATACCCGTAGAGATAATTAATTATCCCGTCGAATTTGTAAACCGAAGTATAGATTCTTTTTCTCTGTCTGAGTATGAGTTCCTTATCGTCAAGTCCCTGAGCAATGAACTGACTGATCGCGTCCTCGGTTTTCAGCTTGTGTCTTTCAAAAGGATAGTTTTCCTCTATAACCTGCTTCATTCTGGCTTTCAGGTCGAATATTATCTGAGCATCGATAAGATTGTTCCCGTCATGATCCACAAGCTCACAGTAATAACCTTTTGAGATCGTGTGAAGTACATAAAGCCTCGATTTAGGGAAAAGATCGTTCACAGCTTTACACAGAACGAAGATCAGCGACCTTATATATACATTCAGTCCGTGGCTGCCGGTCCTGTCGATGAACTCGACTTCGCATTCGCTTATAACAGGAAAAGAAAGCTCCTTCAGCGTGTTGTTAACAAGCGCCGCGATCACAGGATATTTAAGCCCGTGCTCCGTTTTATCCGCCAGATAGGACAGCTTTGTACCTGCGGGAACTTCAAGTTTCTCGCCGGTATTGATAATTGTGATTTTTGCGGTATCGATCATTTTAAGTTCTCCTACTATTTGTAGCTGTAAACAAGATCTGCCTGAAAACTGACCCTGCCTATGTTATCGTCAGACAAAAGCCTGCTGTCGGAATACCTTGCGTTAAGTGTCACCGCCCCGAGGTTAACGGAAGCGAATGCTCCTATCGTGTGTCTGAACAGGTCTCCTATGTCAGGCATGTTGGAAGTAAATACTGAAGGCAGAAGCTGATAATCAAGAGAAACTCTTATATTCTTATCGGGAACATAACCTGCAGTCAGATTGTGCTCGATCAGCCACGGATATGTCAGCTGCAGCCCCGAATCGTCGTCATAAAGTATTTTGTCATCCTTATACACGATCGAATATACCGCAAAGAATTTCTTATATTTGTAGCTGAATGCGGTCGATGCCTGAAATCTGTCAAAATAAGACCTGTCGCTTCCGTTATTATTGTCGTCGATGTCAAAATCCAGAAATACAGGCGAAACTACACTGATAAGCATCGATGATCTTTTATTGGTCTTCATATTCACAGTCATCCTGGCGGAAACCCCTCCCCGCCTGAAAACATAATCGCCCCCGTTGTCGATCTGGGTATCAGAATATGTCGACATAAGGGCATCGACTGATAATCCGACCTGATGCTGCCTGAGATCCGATATTACACCTAGAGAGACTGCGTCCCTCTTTTTAATTATCTCCCGCTCTTCATCGCGGTTGAGAACTGACTTGTAAGGTGTACTGTATGAAATGAAAGGCATGAATTCGCGCTGATAGTTGTAGAGGAAGCAGAAGTTTTTTAAAAGATCAACATTTTCAGAGCTCTTGACATCATTGCCGTAATCATCCCCCGCCTGCCTGACATAAGTTGAAAATGAAATAATGAATTTGGATTTTATATCAAGTTCATCCATATCAACGGGCACGAAATCAAAAAGCTGATTTCCTGTATGGGCGGATAACGCGGCAGGAGACTCATAATTAAAATTCTCGTACAGATTATAATAGGTCTTTATCCCTTCGGCTAATGTGCACGAAAACAAACCCAAGGCGATAATTAGTATTGTCTCCACTTTTCGGTTTTCACTTATGTTCTTCAATAAATTTATAAGCATCGCACTTTCTCCGGAGATTTTATTCTGAATATAATT
>DAIMKZ010000166.1:0-2700 GCA_036721445.1 Candidatus Delongbacteria bacterium | reverse complement strand
AAATTATTTCAGCATTGATATCTGCAAAGAACATTATACTGAATCCTATGTACTGTAATGCATTGATGTCGAACTGAACTTCAAGAGGCAGTCCGATGGTCTCAAAAGTTAATTCTTCGTAATAATCATTGAACATATCGCTGCCGAGGGGATCACCTTTGTATATTCCTCCTGTATAGCTTATACCTGCCATAAAGGATAAGCTTAATGAGCCATTGGTCGTTCTTTTGCCGTATAGAAGTCCCAGTTCCCAGACTTCATCATTAGGTCTCGGTCCGAAAATAACTAATTCTTCTGCAAGTATGCCTCTTAGTTTAAATATCCGGTCGTTCTTTGAGTAATTTATAGAAGCATTGATGTCAAGCAGGTTGCCGTCAGCGGTGTTCAGTGTACCAATACCGCTGCTGATCCAAAGAAATCTGTCGTCACTCTGCTCTTGCCAGTAATCTATCGCGTTTAGGCATGAAGCTGATACTATCATGAATAGAATGAAGAATCTCATCACTTGTCCTTATACATACTCTTTTTACCGGGAACAATTTATGCTTATCTATAACTTTATGCAACGAAAAATTATCACTCAAACACTTTCCCTTTAACGGCTGCCCAAAGCGCGAAGAAAGCGAAGAACACTCCGGTAGCGACGTAGATAGCCGCAAGTCCCCATATCCTGCCGATCGTTCCGTAAACCGGGATGAGCAGTACGCCCGAAAGGTTGATGAAGAATATGCTCAGGGAAGTGACCGTAGCCCTGCCGATCGACCTGATATTGCGCTGTATCCTGCTCTCGACGAGTATTTTTAAAGGGGACGATACGAAATACGAAAGCAGCAGTATGCCTATCCCCACAAGTCCCGGTCTGAAGCCTGTGTATATCAGAAGGAGGGCGGAAGAGAGGGGAAGCACGTAGAACGCTTTGACGGAGTTCTTCAGGCGGTGGGCGTGATATGAGCCTATTGAATTTAAGAGCGACCACAGAAATCCCGCTATGCCGAACGCGTAGACCGGAAGGCAGGACAGCTGATAGTAGAGCTGGTCGAATTCTTCAAGATCGCCGAAGACCGATATGCCGAGGGAATAGAGGAACAGTATTTTGAGGATATCGCTGCTCCTGACCTCGCGGTAAGCCAGTTTTATGTATTCGAGGTAATGAGTTTCTTCGTGAGCCTGACTTCTTTCCGTTTCCTTTATTCTGAAAGCGAAGTACGAGGACAGCAGGAGGGGGAGGGCCGAAAGTAGCAGAGCGAGGCTGATGTCGTAGTAGGCGATTAGCCCGCCCGTGACCGTTGAGACCGCCAGGGAGATGTGGTAGTAGAATTTTTTTCTGCTGAACACCTGTTCGTATTCTTCCGTTCTGCCGAAGGTTTTCAGTTCGTCGTAAAGTAAAGCTTCCGAAGTACCCGATACCATGGAGCTTCCGGCGCTCCAGAATAAAAATCCCAGACCGTAGAGGTAGATGTCGCTTCCCGAAAAGTACCAGATCACGAAACACGCGGCTTTGATAAAAGGAGCCGCCGCCAGCATCTTCCTTCTGCTCCACCTGTCCGCAAGAGCACCCGACGGAACTTCAAGCAGCATGGCGGTAAGAGCCCACCACGAAAGAAGGAGCGATATCTCGAAGACCGACAGGCCGCGCAGGCTGAAAAGCAGGTTGTATATCGCGTATGCGAAAACGAAATCGTACAGCGATGAGCTGAGCAGGTAATTGCGGATGAAGGTCTTGTACGGGTCAGGTGTCATGATTTAAGGTTGTAGTAGAAGTTTATAATTTTGATCATGAGAGGGTCTCTTTCAGCAAGAAAACCTGATACCAGTAAAAGAATGCTTCAGGATTTGTCTTCTTTAATTTATTGAGTTTATTGATGGACTGGTTTTCTATCGTCAAATCTCTTATTTGAGAAGGATCTTTAAACCGAATTAATTCAGATTTGTCATATTCGATCAGAGTTGCAAGATAAGCTGCCCGTGAAGCATGAACAACGGCTTTATCAATATGATACGGTTCTGAAAATATATAAGCCTTCATTTGAGATATTCCTTTGAGAAGGAGATCATATCTGCCGGAACCTGATTTGCCGTTGGTAGATAAACAAAGTGATGTTTGGATTATATCATTAATAACAACCGCAATATCATTTGATATGTTTCTGTATTTCAATTCTGTTTCAGCAATTTTCTTAAAAGTGCGGTTAACAATTGATATATCATCTGAAATCTCAAAAAGATTACCTATGTCATATAGTTGTTTGATGATCTCCATTCCCATACTTTCGGAATTTTTTTCATACGGGATCCCGGTTGTGTTCGGTGCGAAGGCAGTGAGTTTATCTCCGATAATGTCATTTACCGACGGAATATTGACTTTTAGAGCTTCTCCCTCCTGCTTGACAAAAGGTGATTTAATTTCAACCGGCAACAGACTGTCATATTTGTTCGATTCTATTAAGATATCCAATAAGATATTATCTTCCGGAAGATTACTTTGATGGACCGGATTATAGAAGAATTTATAATGAACCTTCTCAATGTCTGAATGGGCTTTTCTGTTTTGAAGTTCAAATCCGGTAAAATTTTTATTTTCAATGAACCTGTTAAAATAATCTTCGAAATTTACAACCGATGGAGTAATAATATCAATGTCTATTGAGAACATTTTTTCATCCCTTCAACCCCATCTTGCCGACAATTATAATCTGTAGT
>DAIMKZ010000165.1:0-2731 GCA_036721445.1 Candidatus Delongbacteria bacterium | reverse complement strand
CCGATCATAGCGGACACTCACGCCGATCCGGAAAAGGGAACCGGAGCCGTCAAGATCACTCCCGGGCATGACCCGAACGACAACCTCGTCGGTCAGAGGCACGGACTCGCTGTCATCAACGTCATGAACCCGAACGCTACGCTTAACGACAACGTTCCGGAAAGGTTCAGAGGTCTTGACAGGTACATTGCGAGGAAAAAAGTAGTTGAGGAACTTCAGGAACTCGGTCTTATAGATAAGATAGAACCTCACCTGAACCAGCTCAGCGTCAGCCAGAGGGGAAAGGAACCGATCGAATACCTGATGTCGGAGCAGTGGTATCTGAAAATGTCCGAGCTGGTCAAACCGGCAATTGAAGTTGTTAACAACGGAACCATTAAATTCCATCCCGAAAAGTGGGTTAAAACATACAATCACTGGCTCGACAATGTTCAGGACTGGTGTCTTTCAAGACAGCTCTGGTGGGGACACAGGATCCCGGTATATTACTGTTCGAACCCCGGCTGCGAAAGCGTTAAAATGGTCGGATCGGCAAAGCCGGAAAAATGTGAAAAATGCGGCTCGCCTGAGCATATCCGTCAGGACGAGGACGTACTCGATACATGGGCGTCAAGCTGGATATGGCCGTACGCGGTATTCAGAACTCAGCAGGAGCAGGACTATTTCTATCCTACGGATATTCTCATAACAGGACCGGATATTATTTTCTTCTGGGTAGCCAGAATGATCATGGCAGGTATGGAATATAAGCACGAGATACCGTTCAAAGACGTATATTTCAACGGTATGGTAAGGGACGAGCAGGGCAGAAAGATGTCCAAGTCTCTCGGTAATTCTCCCGATCCTCTCGACGTTATCAGAGAATACGGTGCTGACGCTTTAAGATTTACTATGATAAGGCTTACTCCTGTCGGAAACGATATCTTTTTCTCAAAGGAAAAATGCGATATAGGAAGGAATTTCGCGAACAAGCTCTGGAACGCGGCAAGATTTTTGATGATGAACAAAGATAAAAACCCGGATGTCAAACAGGTATGTCATACCGAGCAGATCGAGGATAAATGGATCAATTCCAGGCTGAATCATACTATCGAGACAGTCGAGGCAAATGTAAAGACTTTCCAGCTTAACGAAGCTTTGAAAGCCATCTATGAATTTCTGTGGAACGATTTCTGCGACTGGTATATCGAGATGGCCAAGTCAAGGTTTCAGTCCGAGAACGAGGAGGAAAGGATCTCCGTACTCGAGAACGCTTTTTACAATTTCGATATAGCTTTAAGGCTGCTTCACCCTTTCATGCCGTTCATAACAGAAGAACTTTGGAAATGGATAGCGGACAGAAAAGAGGAAGATTCTATCATGCTGTCATTTATACCTGAACCGGACGGATCGCTTATCGATGTTGAAGCAGAAACTATAATGGAAACGGTAAAAGAACTGATCGGTAAGATAAGGATTATCAGGGCTGAGAACAACATACCGCCTTCCAGGACACTCAAGCTTGTTCTTAAGACTGAGAATGAAGATCTTAAAAAATTCACTTCGGTTATAAAGTTCCTGGCGAAGATCGAGGATATTACCTTTGACAAAAATGCTGACAAACCTAAACTCTCGGCTTCAGAGATGGTTAACGGAATTGAGCTTTTCATACCGCTTGAAGGAATAATTGACCTCGGTGCCGAAAAAGAAAAGATCGAAAAAGAGATCGCAAGACTTGAGGGGATAAATACGGGAATCAACAAAAAACTGTCTAACGCGCAGTTCGTTTCCAACGCGCCCGAGGCTGTAATAAACAAGGAAAAGGAAAAACTGAATAATAATATAGAGTCCATTGCCAAACTAAAAAACAACCTCGAGAACTTCCTGTAAAGTTATCTGATGGGAAAAAAACTCATAATACTTCTGGCCTCCCTTGTCACTCTGCTTTCAGGCATCGATACAGAAAGTTATGAGGCGGTTCAGATAACTACCGAACATTCGGAGGAAACTTCTTTAGCCGTAAAGAACTCAAATGAGATATATTTCGCTTCTGACAGGTACGGAAATTTCGATGTCTTCAAAAAAGACCTGAAAACAGAAAAAGTTACCCGCATTACTTCGCAGCCTTCGAATGAGTATCCCGCTTTTTACGGTAAAAAACTTCTGATGATCTCGGACGAGACCGATGTTTACGGCAATATTTACGAGCTTGAAGATAATGGTTCGCAAAGACTGCTCTATCACTCGGTCGGCGCGGAAAAAAGTCCCTTTCTGAAAGGTTCAGATCTGTATTTCACTTCCGGCGGTAAACTGGGCGTAATAAAAAGGTCAGGGAAAAAGCAGTCTTTCACAGGTTCAGATATAGGAGAAAAAGCCGTGCTTTCGGGCACGGACCTAATCTATTCGGTTTCAGGGGACATTTACGGTTTCTCCAATATTTTTGTTTCCAGAATGGAGAACGGAAAATTATCCGAGCCGGTACAGGCTACATTCGGTACAAAGATCATAACAGGATTAAGCGCTCCGCCTGACGGTTCATATATCGTCTATTCGGCGATTACCGGTGATACCAACGGCGACCTGCTGCTCGATATAAAGGACAATTCAGTTCTCTACAGGATCGATAAGGACGGGGAGTATTATTCCGATCCGATGCAGCTTACCCCGGAGTCATATTCGTCGAAAGATCCGGCCATTACGCCCGAAGGCAGAATTTATTTTATCTCGGACAGAATGGGCAGCAGCGATATTT
>DAIMKZ010000164.1:0-2856 GCA_036721445.1 Candidatus Delongbacteria bacterium | reverse complement strand
GGGCTGACTTTAGCCACATACCAGAAAGTGAAGACAAGTAAAATGAAAGGGAATATCATAGTCGCGGTACGCAGCAGTTTGTTCCGTATGACCTTTTCAAGGCTGCCTTTGTACAATTCGGTGATCTTGTCGAAAACGTGGTCAAAAGCTCTTCCGAAAAACGATTTATCCTCTTTCCCTGGTTTGTATTTTCTCAAAAAAGTTGTTGAAAGCATCGGCGTTACGGTGAAACCGACGAGTATCGAGAATATCATCGCGTATGTCACCATCATACCGAACTCCTTGAACATCTGGCCTGCTAAGGAACCCATCGAGGCCATAGGCACGAAGACGACAATATTGGTCAATGTGGAGGCCATAACGGCTACCGCGATCTCCATAGTCCCTCTGTACGACGCTCCGGCGGAATTTTCGCCTTTTCTCATATGCCTTACGATATTCTCGATAATAATTACCGAGTTGGTCACGAGAGTACCTACTGATACAGATAGAGCCATCAGCGTCAGAACGTTAAGCGAGAATCCGGACCAGTCCGCTAGAAGGAAGGTCGAGACTAGAGTGACAGGCATAGATATGGCGATTATCAGAGTTATCTTCAGACTGTGTAAGAACAGGAACAGAACGAGTGCGGTCAGGATGATACCAAGGTATATGGTCGACATCGTATTGTCTACCGAATTTCTGATGAACTGGGAATTGTCTTTAGTTACATCAAGTTCGGATCCGGGTGGGAGCATGTTCCTCAGATCATCAAGGTTTTCAAAAACCCCGTCGGCTACATTAACTGAATTCGCGTCCGACTGTTTAAACACGGACAGTTTAATAACTTTTTCAGCTCCGGATCCCTGACCGTTCTGCTTGTAATAACTTGCGTAAGAGGCTTCCTTCTCGAGCGTGTCCTCGATTTTCGCTATGTCTTTCAGATATTTAATTCCGTGAGGAGTCGGGATCTTGATGTTCCTGATATCGTCTATATCAGTATATTCGCCGTATACTTTTACTGAATACTCCGATCCCGAATGTCTGATATTTCCGCCCGGCATGTTCATGTTGTTGGCCGAAAGGTATCCGATCACCTGAAGAGGGGAGAGCATATATTTTGAAAGATTATGATTGTCCAGAACGATCTGTATCTCCCTTTTTCTTCCTCCCGCTAATTCCACTTTCGATACTCCGTTGATCTTCGCCAGCATCGTTTTCAGTTTAGTATCCGCGAAATTGAAAGATTCGTCCTCGGGAAGCGGTGAGATGAAAGCAAGTTCGATGATCGATTCCGAGTTCGGGTCAAATTTTATAATTACCGGCTGTTCGGCGTCATCGGGGAAGTCGTTTACGATCGCGTCTATTTTGTCCTTGATCTCCTGATTGGCTATGTCAGTATTTTTGTAGGAATGGAAATTACAGATCGTGATGTTGACATTCTCCATCATGTACGACTGAACGTAATTAAGGCCGCTGATAGTCGAGACTTCGTCCTCGATCTTTTTTGTGATGTTGGTCTCGATCTCATCAGGAGAAGCTCCGGGATAAACTACCTGCACCATTATTATAGGAATGTCTATCTGAGGCGTCATATTAAGCGGAAGTTTAAAATAAGAGAGGAACCCGAGCATCGCGATCGAGATAACGATGACGGTCGTCAGAATAGGCCTTTTTACTGCTGTTTCAGTTAAGATCATTTACATTTCTCCGTTTTTGTATTTGTAATACCCATATAAAAGAAATCCATTGCGAATGAGACCATCTCATCAACGTTAAACACTGTGAGTTTATCTGATTTAATACTACGTACAAGGGAGTTGGTAAAAGCTATTCCGGTAAACACTGCTTCAAGCAGATAAGAAGTCAAGTTTGAATCCAGTGATTTATTAAAAATACCTTCTTTTTTACCTTGCTCAAGTGTCAATTTCAAAATCTCGACAAGTTTAAGTTTAAGATCAATGAATTCTTCATGAGCCTTTTGAACTATGGCATAATTAAGCTTAATAACCATAAAATTCTTAGATCTTTTCATAAAATCAAGATGCGCATTTTTTAAAATTCCAAGTTTGTCTGAAGCGGGAATATCCTTTGAAGGCAGATCTGATATTTTATTGTAGAGTTTTACAAGATGCTCCTTGGAAATGCTAATTGCGATCTCTTCTTTGTATTTGAAATATGAATAAAGAGATGCTTTGGAAAATCCGACTTTTTTTGCGATATCCTCCATCTTTGCATTCTTAAAACCGACCTTGTCAATCAGTTTCGTGGCTTCTTCAAGAATGATCTGTCTTTTGAGCTCAATTTCTTTTATTTTGATTTTTGATTTAGCCATGTCAACTCCCGTTTTAGTTATATAATCCTGACCCGAAGTCAGCATGTCGAATATAAGTCAAAAAAATAACTATGTCAAGTGATTTTTTTGACTTATATCGATTAATTCATTTCTGATTATTTCAAAATCAAGAGGTTTTGTGTGAAATGAGTACAACGTGTTTTTTAATTTTCTAAGTGTAGGATTGTTTATTATATAACCTGAAATCATAATAACATCAATAGTATTTTTCTTTGATTTTATTTCTGCTAAGATCTCTTTCCCGTTAATTCGTCCTAAATTGTAATCAAGAAAGACAATATCGAAATCAGTTACTGCAATTTTGAGCATATTCCTCCTTTTAATCTCTAAAAATAATGCCTAAACGTAATGAATTGCTTTTAGTTGAATAGTTTATTAAAGATTCTCCGTAACCATAATACCATTGTATATACAGTCTGGGAGTAAAATAATTTTTAAAATCCAGCAATGAATGCGATACAATTCCGAGCTGTATTGCTCCTTTTCCTTCAAAAATGAATCCTTGGTTCTTTAATTCTATG
>DAIMKZ010000163.1:0-2857 GCA_036721445.1 Candidatus Delongbacteria bacterium | reverse complement strand
AAAATGAAAGCCTATCACGCCAGAGACATAAGAAACATCGCTATCGTCGGACACAACTCCGTCGGTAAAACGATCTTGGCTGAGAGCATAGCTTTCCACACAGGTAAGATCACCCGTATGGGCAGTATTGATGACGGAACAACAGTTTCCGATTACTCGCAGAACGAAATTGAAAAAAAATACTCGATCAGGTCTTCTCTTCTTGCGATCGAGAACAAAGATATCAAATACAACCTTATAGACTGTCCCGGTTATGCAGATTTCATCGGCGAAACACACAGCGCGATAAAAGTAGCTGATTCTATTCTTATAACGGTATCTGCCGCAAGCACACAGGGAACGGAAGTTGGTACCGAATTGGGATTTGAGATCGCCCGTCACAACAATAAACCTACAGCCTTCTTCATCAACAAGTGCGACTATGAGAACGCTGACTACGATAAAGTTATATCGGACCTTCAGACAGCCTTCTCTTCATCAGTTACGGAAGTTCAGTTCCCTGTGGGTAAAGGTGAAACTTTCCACGGTATAATTGACATCTTCGACATGAAAATGTACGTAATGGAAAACGGTAAAATTACCGCGAAAGATATTCCTGATAATGTCAAAGCAAAAGCCGAAGAAATTAAAGCCGCCCTGGTTGAGAACATCGCGGGTTCAGACGAAGAACTCATGAACAAATATCTAGATTCCGGTGAGCTTTCTCCGGAAGAATTCAACACCGGATTCAAAAAAGCGTTCACAGAAGGAGCTATATTCCCCGTTTTCTGCGGAAGCGCTTTGAAGGGAATAGGAGTTCATTCTCTTATGGATAAATTCGACAATATATTCCTTTCTCCTGCAGATATTAAAACCGCCATTAAAGATAAAGACGGCGAAAAGGAGATCGATACTGACGAAAGCAAGCCGTTCAGCGCGTTCGTATTCAAAACTGTCGCCGAGGCTCATGTGGGTGACCTGACTTTCTTCAAGATCGTAACCGGCAAACTTTCGGGCGGATCGGACATAAAGAACGGAGACAATGTTGAAAGGATCGGTCTCCTGAATGTGGTAACAGGCAAAACAAGGCACGAGACTAACGAACTATTTGCCGGGGACATCGGAGCTGTCGTTAAACTGAAATACACAAAGACCAATGACACTCTGAAAGATAAATCTGTAAGCTACGACATTAAACCCGTCGAAATACCTAAACCTTTGATATGGGAAGCCGTCAAAACAAAGGACAAAAAAGACGACGCAAAGATCGGCCAGGCTCTATTGGCATTATCGAACGAAGATCCGACTTTCGGTTATAAGATCGACCCTGAAATGCATGAGACTATAATTCACGGTCAGGGAACGAAGCATCTTGAGACGATGATCGAGAAATTAAAAGAAAGATTCAGCATAGAGATAGATATAACCGAACCAAAAATACCTTACAGGGAAACTATTACGGGTAAAGCTGAAGGTTCGTACCGTCACAAAAAACAGTCAGGCGGTAAAGGACAATTCGGTGAGGTACACATGAGGATCCGACCTAAAGGAAGAGGCGAAGGGTATAATTTTGTCGATTCCATCACAGGAGGATCGATCCCCGCCAGATTTATTCCTGCTGTTGAAAAAGGAGTGAACGAAACAATGGTCACAGGTGTTATCTCTGGATCGCTGGTCGTTGACCTTGAAGTCGAACTGTTCTTCGGAAAATTCCACGATGTCGATTCTTCCGAAATGGCTTTTAAGATCGCTTCCAGAATGTGTTTCAAAGACCTTTTCAAGAAAGCGAATCCTATACTTCTCGAGCCTATATATCTGATAAAAATAACCGTTCCCGAGGAATATACAGGTGACGTTATGGGTGATATATCCTCAAGAAGAGGAAGACCTGAAGGCATGGAGTCAAAATCCGGCAAACAGCTGATCACCGCTAAAGTTCCTTTGAGCGAGCTATACAGATATGCTACTACTTTAAAAACGATGACCCAGGGTAAAGGATCGTTCGAGATAGACTTTGACCATTACGAAGTAGTTCCATATGAAGTTCAGCAGAAGATCGTTGAAAAATACGAGGCAACTAAAGGTCAGGAAGAGGAAGAATAGAATGAATATTCAGATGGTTGACATGAAAAAAATGTACGAGGAGATCAGGTCAAGAGTTGAACCTAAGGTTTCCGAAGTACTAGCAGGCGGTTATTACATAGGCGGACCGGAGCTGAAGGCTTTTGAGGAAAAAGCAGCAGCTTACATCGGCGTTAAACACGCGATAGGCTGCGCGAACGGAACGGACGCGCTGCAGATAGCTATGATGGCGCTGGATATAAAACCGGGCGACGAGATCATAACAACACCTTTCACCTTCATAGCTACGGCCGAGACGATCAGGATAATCGGAGCAAAATCTGTTTTTGTTGACATCGATCCTGAAACATACAATATCGATCCTGAAAAGATCGAGGCCGCCATAACGCCGAAAACGAAAGCGATCATACCGGTTCACCTGTACGGACAGGCTGCGGACATGGACAGAATAAACGCGATCGCTAAAAAGCACGGTGTTGCCGTGATAGAGGACAACGCGCAGGGTTTCGGCGCAAGGTACAAAGGAAAGATGCTGGGTTCCCTTTCGGATATTGCTACTGTAAGCTTCTATCCGGCTAAGAACCTGGGAGCCGCCGGAGACGGAGGGCTTATGCTGACCGACAGCGACGATCTCGCAGCAAAAGTCAGAATGATAGCCAACCACGGACAGAACGAAAGATACAAACACTTCATACTTGGCGTTAATTCAAGGCTGGATGCTATTCAGGCTGCGATCCTAAATATCAAGCTCGACTTCCTCGACGGATGGAACGAAAAAAGAAGAAAAGCCGCGGAC
>DAIMKZ010000162.1:0-2884 GCA_036721445.1 Candidatus Delongbacteria bacterium | reverse complement strand
GTTCAGCGGCAGAAAAAAAGAAGCCGTAGTTGAGAAGAACGTTATTATTTCAGCCTGCGCAGGCGCCGGTAAGACCGAAGTTCTCTCGTCAAAATACGTACATCTGCTGATAAGCCAACCTGAGACGGGACTTGAGAATATCGTATGTATTACCTTCACGAATAAAGCTGCGGGGGAGATGAAGAAAAGGATTTACTCCAAGCTCAACGACGCGATCGATACAGGGTTTTTCACCGCAGTTGAAAAAGGCGGCGACCTGAGCGAATACAGGATCTCCGAAAAAGTGATCGAAAAACTGAAAAATGTCAGAGAGGAATTCTATGATAAGAACCTGATCTCTACTTTCCATTCTTTCTGCAACAGTATGATATTAAAATACGGATATTCAACTAAAAGCCTCGAAGATATGGATATCACGCCCGACGTACCTTCAGACAACGTATCCGAGGAAGAAAGCATCAGCTTCATACAGCTTAATTACGAAGATAATTTCTCATCCGTACTGCCAGGATCATTCACTGACGCTCAGAGATCGGTTTTCAGGAACTGGCTTGATTCGAGAAGCATATTATACGGAGGGGACAATAAAGGCGGGTTCGTGCATGATATCATCGGTCTTTACCATGAGATGAAGCTAAGCGGAGAAGAACTCGTCCCGGACAGATGGCTGAAAACTAACGCGGAATATGAAAAGTATGTTAATGAACTGTCCTCAACGGCTCGATTCGACGAAAAAACGGAAGAAAAGATCAATTACGATCTTACGGAGGACGAATGGATAATCAAGTATGCCGTTCTTCATATTATATCCGCTCTCGACGCTCATCTTCTGAAATTCAAGAAAGATAAAGGTCTGATAGAGCTTAATGATTTTCACCATACTTTTATCAGGATGCTGGACAATGACGGTGATCTGAAAGCCCTGCTAAGTTCAAAATTTTATCATATAATGGTCGATGAGTTCCAGGATACCAACTGGCTGCAGGATAAGATCATCGAAAGGCTGAGAAGTGATGACAACAGCCTTTTCATCGTCGGTGATCCGAAGCAGTCTATATACAGGTTCCAGCAGTGCGACGTTCAGATATATAAAAAGTACTCGCGTCTTTTGAGCGCAGGCAGGAAGTATTTCAGCGATAATTTCAGATCCGTTCCTGAGTTGATCGATCTGAGCAATACTATTTTCGGGAATGAATCCTGTCCTGCCTATAAGATAATTAATGAGAAAGAGGAGAAGGCAGTTCCAGCCGTGAAGAAAAGCGGTGAGGATAACGAAGTGCCTGTCAATTTTATAAACATCCACGGAAGGGAAAATTCGGAACTCTCTGTAGCCGATACGAGAAAAATGATCAGGATGTGCGAAGCCGTTTATGTAACCGATCTGATAAAGCAAAATCTTGAGCGCGGAGGCAAACCTGAAGACTGGACGATCCTTATAAGAAAGTACAAACACATAGGTTACATTACTGAAGTTTTCAGAAAAAATAATATCAAATATTCTCTGATCCTGAAAAGAGACCTTTTCCTTCAGAACGAAGTCATTGAATTTATCATGATCCTCAAAGCTGCTCTGGGCGCATTGAAGGCTGAGGAATTAAGTTTTATTGAAGGTCATGAACAACTTTATAATAATTTAAGCGGATCGAACGATATTGAATCTCTTCTCTATATGATATATTACGATCCCGTATACAGAAAGCATCTTCTGCGGTTCGGCGATCCTGACACGAAAATTCTGAACATTGAGATCCTGATAGAGACACTTCTCGACCTTTATTCTAACTGCGATTCCGTTCCGGAACTGTTCCTTACCAGGCTTGACGATAGTATCAGGAACAATTCAGCGGGAATAACGGTAGTCTCGGACAATTCTGTGACCATAATGACGGTACACAGCGCAAAAGGTCTGGAATTCGAGAATCTTGTTATAGCCAACATAAACGAAAGCGACAGATCAAGGCACGTTCAGTTCAATTATCTGAATAAATTCATTGAGGAAGAAGGTGTTAACCGCAGAGACTTTTCCGTAGCGGGTTATAATGATGTGGACGGCAAGCAGGGGCAGTTCTTCATGAACGAATATATTAAGAGCGAGAATAAGGAATTCAGTACGACTGAGAACGCAAATCTTCTTTATGTTGCTCTTACGAGGGCGAAACGCTCTCTGACGGTGATGATATCGACAGTTGACGAAGATACTGAAGCCGGTGATAAAGAACTGAACTGGGCGAGATTCCTCAAGCAGTTCGGAGAGGGATTTAAACAAGACTGGTTCAGGCTTGAAAAGATCTCTACAGGCTGTTTCGACCGCGCACCGTATATTCAGGATGTAACGGGTGAAGAGACAGTTGAATTTCATAAGGAGATCGAGTATGAACTTCCGGAATTCAAACCTGAAAAGGAGCTTGATTCAGTTACTGGGATCGTTCATAAAGATGACGGAGGCGGAAAAGATCAGGTGAGCACCGAAGCTATCGAAACGGGTAATTTCGTTCATCTTTTCCTGAGTAAAAAAGTAGAGAATATCTACTACAGCGGCTTTGATCTGTTAAAGGAAGTTAAAAATTTCCACAGGAACGAATCGGAGACAGTTACGCCGGACATCAAAAAAGTGAACGATATGCTTAAGAATGTTATTGCGAATAAGCAATTCAAAGAACTCATTGAAGGCTGTAAGCTTTTTGCCGAACTTAATTTCGTCTCCGCTGAAAATAACGTTCAGGGATATATCGATCTTATAGCCATAAAAGGTGACGAACTCATCGTACTTGATTACAAAACATATCTGAATCATTTCCCGGATAATGACAAAGTCAAAGAGTATGAAGATCAGGTCAACGCTTATGCCTCAGCTCTTTCAAAGATATTTAAAGGTAAATCAATT
>DAIMKZ010000161.1:0-2897 GCA_036721445.1 Candidatus Delongbacteria bacterium | reverse complement strand
ATAAAATTGCCGTCCGTGTCGAACTTGATGATCTTGAGCTGCTGGGGAGACGGAACGTACACCGTGTCGTGCCATACCACGAAAAATCCGACGTTCAAAAACTCCCCCGGCCCTGTCCCTCTGCCGCCGAATATTTTGACCCTCTTCCCCGCCGGGTCGAACTTGTGGATCTCTGATCTCCTGCTGTCCAGAACGTAAACGTTCCCCCGTGCGTCCAGCTCCACGTTGTTCAGCTGCACCGCATGCGCCGTATCAGCCTCGCTTACCGCGTTAAGGTCCAGCGTCAGCGCAGGTTCTGACATGTCGATCTTCAGATCCGGGTCGGCCGGTCCGTTATGATTGATTATCACCCTCACTCCGTCCGCATCCTCAACTTTGTAGCTAAGATTCTTATCAGCGCATGAAACCAGCAGCATGACAGCCGCCGCGCATACTATTGTCAGCTTTTTCATTACATCCTCCGTTTTGTTAAATGCAGACTTCATGTGATTAATTTAACGATACCGGATAACAGAACATATTTATTATCTACGAAACGCCGGAAACGGAGTGTAAAAAATATGATTTGACGGACGGAACGGTGAAAATATGCGCAAAAGAATAATCACTATTCTATTTAATTCCGCTCTCTATTTCTTCGATTGTGGGCAGAATTCCGGCAAATTCATCAGGCAGTGTTCGTGTGATATCTTTTTCCCAGTTAGCAACTCCTATTGGGTTTTTATAACCTGCAAGTGAGTATTCCACTATCATTTTACTTTTTGATCTCACTAGCAGCAAGCCTATCGTTTTCTTATCTTCAGGATGCCTTAAAACATCATTTACAATGTTTTGGTACATGTTTAGTTTGCTTATATATCCGGGTTCAAATTTTCCGGCTTTAAGCTCGATAACAACATAACATCTGAGCATGAGATGATAAAATAGAAGATCAATGTAGAAATCACTTCCGCCTGCTTCAAGATGCACCTGTCTTCCTACAAATGCAAAACCCTGCCCTAATTCAATTAAAAAATTCTGAATATTATCAATCAGCTTCTGCTCCAATTCATTTTCCCGTCTCGGATCATCAGTACCAAGAAAATCAAATACATACGGGTCTTTAAATATCTGCGCTGTCATATCAGAGTCCTTAGGAGGTAAAGATTTATTGAAATTGTTTAAAGAGGACCCTTCCCTTAAATGAAGCTTTGTTTCGATCTGGAATGCAAGCATATCTTTTCCGAATCCTTTTTCTATTGTCCTTTGAGCGTACCACAGTCTTAATTTCTGATCTTTCAGTTTATCAAGAAGCGTAATATTGCTTCTCCATGGAATTTGTGCAACGGTGCGTTGCACTATTTCTTTGTCCGGCCATTCTTCTGCAAATTTACGCATATATTTAAGATTTCTCGGAGAAAAACCTGACATTTCCGGAAAAGCTTTTCTCAAGTCAAAAGAAAGCCTGTCAATTACTTTTGATCCCCAGCCTTCGTTTTCCTGACTGATCAGGATCGATCTTCCAATATCCCAATATAAAAGTATCATTGCAGAGTTTGCCGATATAATCGTCTTTAATCTTTCTTTTAGTACTTTTTGTTTGATCTCTTTGAAGAACCCGATATAACTTTCAGGCATTTCATTCAATTCAGACTGAACGGGAAAAATAACACCTTCTACCTTTTTTCCCATAAATTTCCTTTTTTCACTTTTCATTTATCATCTCCTTCCTTTACATTATTTCCCGCAATATAAACAGAAAGGCGTGTCAGATCGTGACACGCCCTTAAAAAAACAATATTATTTTATATCTTACGCGCAGAACCCTATGGCTCTCGACTGGTCCTTTTTATACTCGGACTCCTCCCTGCACATTCTCTGAAGGCTGTCGAAACCTCCTCCGGCATTGAGGATGCTGTCAATCATGTGTTTTCTGACGATATTGTCTATCTGACCTCCCGTCAGGTCGAAATACGACAGTTTGTCCGTCCATTCCGCAGGAATGTCCTTCATTTTGGATTCCCATATCTTTTTCCTGACCGCGGGAGACGGTTTCGTGAACTCTATCTTATAAAGGAACCTTCTGCTGAACGCGTCGTCCATATTGTGCGTCATGTTCGTCGTGGCGAAGAAGATACCGTCGAATTTTTCGAGCTCCTCGAGGATGATGTTCTGCATATTGTTCCTCATCTGATCGACGCTGTCCTCCACGTTTATCCTTCTGCTTATCAGGGCGTCGGCTTCGTTGAACAGCAGTATCGGGGTCCTTGAAAGTATCTTCTGAGCTTTCCTGTATTCGTTGAACACTTCCTTCAGTCTTTTTTCGCTCTCCCCCACATACTTGTCGTTGATGTTGGAGATATCGACCTGCAGGATGTCCCTTCCCGTCTTTCTGGCTATTTCATGGACGGTCGCGGTCTTCCCTGTCCCGGGATAACCGTAGAGAAGGCTTACCACTCCCGGCGCGAAACCGTTCGACTTCAGGCTTTTCACTATCTCACCGAACCTTTCCTTTCCCAGAGCGGATGAAATAGTGTCGACATTTTTCTGAAGTTCGGGATCGAAATACAGCTCCTTAGTGATGCTTCTGCTTTTAATATGCTCCGTGTACCTCGGCTTGAACTCCTGTTTCTTCTTCTTCATTTTACTTTCGAAGATCTTTTCGAACGCTTTTTCGGTGAGCTCGAAATCGGGGCTGGATACCATGCTGAAAAATCCGCCCGACTCGACTATCTGCAGATACTTATCTATAAAAACAGGCATAGAATTGTCGTATATGCTCTTCATTACAGTCGCTACCGTCCTGAGCGATCCGTAGATGGACGCTATGAAATTATTGCAGTCGTTCCGTCCTTCTCCTTTAAGTCTTGTCACGCACGCTTTGAACAGCATAACTTTCTCAATTTCGGAATATTTTA
>DAIMKZ010000160.1:0-2942 GCA_036721445.1 Candidatus Delongbacteria bacterium | reverse complement strand
AATATGAGAGTATTAATTTTAAGTATCAATTCGTTTCTGAATATTTCTCGAAATTCTTTAAGATCATGGCCCTGACATCGTCGTGGATGGTGTTCTGAGCTTCCTTGCTCAGTGCGGAAATATTTATAGGTTTGTCAATGACGAGGGTGATTTTGCTGCTTCTGCCGGCTTTGAAGTTGTCTATGATCTTTTCCGTGCCGACTATTGTGACGGGCAGGATCGGGACACCGGCCATGATGGGGAGCTTGAAGCTGCCTTTCTTGAAAGGTATGATGGTCGGCCGGCGCGTGCCTTCAGGAAAAATGATTACGGTCTGGCCCTTTTTTATGATCTCCGCGGCCGCCTTGAAGGACTCGAGTCCTTTTCGCGGGCTTGACCTGTCAATGAACAGGCAGCCGAGCATGCGCATCCATGATGCGAACAGGGGTATGCGCGAAAGCTCGATCTTGGCGATGAACGACGGATTGTTGGTCATCTTTGCAAAAAGCAGGGGGATGTCATGGCCCGCCTGATGGTTCGACACGATCACGACAGCTTCACCGGGAATATTCTCAAGCCCGACGGTTTCGACTTCCGCGTCCGACCATTTAAGTATCTTCGACCCCCAGTTCACCGGATATCTGGACATGTAATTTTTAAAATCGCCAAAGCTCATCGAAGCTTTTTTATAATAGATATAAGGCAGAATTAAAAAATGCGAGAATGTGAACAGTGCAAATCTTATCTTAAGAAGGAGAAATCTCATTTGTCTTTATCTGCCGTTCAGGCTAAGATCTTGGAGACCAGCCTGTTCAGGTCGTCAAGCTCAAAAGGTTTTGCCAGAAAACCGTCGGCCTTTTCCACATCCTGCCTGACTTTTTCGATCCCGTAGCCTGTCATAAGGATAATAGGCATGTCGGGATATTTCGATTTTACGCTTTTAAAAAGCTCAATACCGCCCATCTTAGGCATATTTATGTCGGTTATGACAAGGCTGTATTCGCCGGGCTGGCTTTCCGTTATGATCTCCATAGCGACCGATCCGTCCTTTGCGCTCATCACTCCGTAATCCATCATCTCAAAAAAGTCGGTCAGAAGGTCACGCATTATCGCTTCATCGTCAACTACCAGTATTTTCTTTGTGTCCGCCATAATTCCCGCTAATTTTTACATAGTCATATAATAAAGTCTTAAACAGAATAAATCAATAAAAAAATTAGAATAAAATTTATTCCCATTCTATCGTGGAGGGCGGTTTTGTGCTGATATCATAAACAACCCTGTTGACGCCCCTGACCTCATTTATGATCCTTGTCGAGACCCTCGAAAGGAATTCATGAGTGAAAGGATAGCAGTCCGCCGTCATAAAATCTATCGTCCTCACCGCTCTCAAGGCTATCACATTATCGTAAGTTCTTTCATCTCCCATCACGCCGACCGTTTTTACAGGAAGAAAGACCGCAAATGCCTGACCGATAGCGTCATAAATACCTTCCTTTTCGATCTCTGAGATGTAAATGTCGTCTGCTTTTCTGAGTATATCGAGCTTCTTTTTTGTGATGTTGCCGATCACCCTGACGCCTAAACCCGGACCGGGGAAAGGATGCCTTTTAATTATCCTGTCGTGAAGGCCCAGTTCGTGACCCACGCGCCTGACCTCGTCTTTGAAAAGGTCCCTCAGAGGTTCGATCACCTTAAGCTTCATCTCTTTCGGCAGTCCGCCCACATTATGATGTGATTTGATGGTCGCCGAAGGTCCGCCTTTGGCACTTACCGATTCAATAACATCAGGATATATCGTTCCCTGGGCAAGATACTCCACGATTCCGCCCTCTTTCTTCTTTATTTTATCGATCTCAGCCTGGAATACTTCAATGAACTCACGGCCGATGGCCTTTCTCTTTCTTTCAGGTTCCTTTATGCCCTTAAGCGCGTTTAAAAACTGGTCGGAGGAGTCAGCTACTATCAGGTTAAGCCCGAGTTTTTCCTTGAATGTCTTAATAACCTTCTCCCTCTCATTCAGCCTTAACAGTCCGTTATCAACAAATATATTGATTAGGTTCTTTCCGATAGCCTTATGCAGAAGAAGCGCCGCTACGGATGAATCCACTCCGCCTGAAAAACCAAGAACGACTTTTTTGTTCCCGACGGTTTTTTTAATTTTTTCTATCCCTTCTTCAATGAAGTTCGATGCAGTCCAGTCGCCTCTGCATCCGCATATCTTTTTAACGAAATTGTCCAGAAATATTCTGCCGTTTTCCGTATGGTTCACTTCAGGATGGAACTGAACACCGTAAATGTTCGCCTTTTTGTTCCTTATTACAGCAGCCGGAGTGTTGTCCGAGTATCCGATGCTCTCGAAACCTTTTGGTATTTTTACGACCTTATCGCCGTGGCTCATCCACACCTTCCAGTTCTTTTTCGGCTTCACCACTCCGGAAAATACCGGATCTTCCGCGGTCAGTTTCACTTCCGCAAATCCAAATTCCTGCTCACTGCTGCGCTCGACCTTTCCGCCGAGCTTTTTGGTAATGAGCTGCATACCGTAGCATATTCCAAGTATCGGAACTCCGAGTTTGAATATTTCATCCGGCACATCGGGTGAGTTCAAAGCATAGACAGAGTTCGGCCCCCCTGAAAAGATGATCCCTTTAGGATCGAATTTCTTTATCTCTTCAAGCGAAGTGTAGAAAGGTTTAAGTTCGCAGTAAACGCTGTTCTCTCTTATCCTCCTGGCTATAAGCTGATTGTACTGGCTTCCAAAATCGAGTATCAGTATCTTTTCGTGCTTCATAATATCTCCGGTTTTTAACAGGTCATAAAGATAACGATTCGCCGGCCGTTTTACAAGAGAAGATATGAAGTGATTTTCCAATTAGCTGTTCAGATCGGCTTTTAAATTCCATATTTTACCAATTATTAGAAATATATGAGAAAGCTGTTTCTGATCTGTAAACCAAAAA
>DAIMKZ010000159.1:0-2957 GCA_036721445.1 Candidatus Delongbacteria bacterium | reverse complement strand
AGGTACTTGATAAAGTAAAACCCGAGGCGTTTTTAGTTCTCGGCGACACTAACTCCTGCCTGTGCGCAATTCCCGCCAAGAAAAGACACATACCGATCTTTCACATGGAAGCCGGCAACAGATGCTTCGATCAGCGCGTGCCTGAAGAAACCAACAGAAAAATAGTTGACCATACCGCTGATATAAACCTGACCTATTCAGACATTGCGAGGGAATATCTTCTTCGCGAAGGACTTCTGCCGGACAGAGTGATCAAGACGGGCAGCCCGATGCAGGAGGTCATAGTGGCCAACGAGGAAAAGATATTAAAGTCGGACATCCTCAAAAGAACAAAGCTTAAACAGTATCAATATTTCGTAGTATCCGCGCACAGGGAAGAGAACATCAATTCCGATAAGAACTTCTACGCTCTCTTTGAAGCTTTGAACACTATCGCAAAACTTTACAAACTCCCGATCATAATTTCAACACATCCAAGAACGCGAATAAGACTCGAAAAAGCCAAACTCAAGCTCGACCCGCTAATTCAGACACTCAAACCCATGGGATTTTCAGACTATATAAATCTCCAGCTCAACGCAAAGGCAGTTCTTTCAGATTCAGGCACAATATCGGAAGAATCATCCATACTCAACTTTCCCGCGCTCAACATAAGAGAAGCGCACGAAAGACCCGAAGCCATGGAGGAAGCGTCCGTCATGATGGTCGGAATGAACGCGGATAGGATACTTCAGGGCCTCAAGGTCTTAGAAACTCAGGGCAGAGGCGAGGACGGACCGCTGAATCAGGTTTACGACTACTCGTTCCCCAATGTCTCCGATAAAGTTCTGCGCATCATACTTTCATATACCGATTATATAAAGAGAGTCGTCTGGAGCGAATAACCTTATTTGATTTGTTACTAAACCATTTTTTATCTTGCTTATTCCATTAAAAACCGGTAAATTTAATTACCGGATGAATTGCTAACTGGAAGTAATTATTACCGGAGGGCGTAAGTGAAGCAATTGTTCAAAGAATTGATCCTGGATTTTCAGGAATCGGATATAAATGCCGGAGTTGCCCGTCATGTTGAAATTACACCCGTACATAAAAAAGCTACGGTGTGTATGGGTGTGCGGCGCTCGGGTAAATCAACGCTGATGCTCCAGCTTATAAAAAAACTTTTAAACAAAGGAATTTCTAAGAGCGACATTTTATTTTTGAACTTTTTCGACGAGCGGTTTCACAGTTTAAGATCAGACGGGCTTAACGAAATTACCGAAGCTTACTATACGCTTTATCCGGAAAAGAAAAATACCGCGACCGTTTATTATTTCTTCGATGAAATACAGATGATCTCAGGCTGGGAAGCTTTTATAGAGCGGCTTCTCCGTACGGAAAACTGCGAAGTATATCTGACGGGATCATCGGCCAGGATGCTTTCAAGAGAAATAGCAACTCAGATGAGGGGCAGAGCGGTATCATGGGAATTATTTCCTTTTTCTTTCAGGGAGTATCTTAGTTTTAAAGGCATCGATGCTCCTGATAACCTTTCGGCAAAATCCCGCATGCTTGTAGAGAAAACATTTGAAGAATATTTAGAAACCGGGGGATTTCCGGAGACTGCCGGTACGGACAGGACTTTAAGGATAAAGATCCATCAGGAATATTTCGGCGCTATGCTTTTCAGGGATCTGATAGAAAGGCACGATATTTCTCACCCGAAGGCTGTAACCGACCTCGCTCACTGGCTTTCGGACAATACCGCTTCGCTTTATTCGGTGAACAATCTGACGAACTACCTGAAGTCATTGGGGCACAAAGTATCAAAATCGTCGGTGTCGGACTATATTCAGTGGTTCGAAGACGCTTATATCTTCTTTACAGTAAGGATATTTGACGCATCTCTGGCCAGATCGAACACCAATCCCAAGAAAATATACTGCATAGACCATTCGCTGGTCAGATCGGTAAGCTCAGGCATACTTGTAAATTCAGGCCATCTGCTGGAAAACCTGGTGTTTATAACTTTAAGACGATATGTTCAGAACATATATTATTACAAATGCGGAAGCGGAAAAGAAGTCGATTTCGTAATAACTGACAAAAACGGCAAAAAACTGCTGGTTCAGGTATGCGAAACTTTAGCCGATCCAAAAACAAGAAAGCGGGAGGTTTCAGCACTTTCGGATGCAATGGCGGAATTAAAACTCAAAGAAGGGATCATAGTTACTTTTGATAAAGAAGAAACCGTTCCGACCGAAACCGGAGAGATCAGGGTCATCCCCGCATGGCGCTTTCTATATTACTTTAAGGGATAAAATAACCGTCTTTGATTTACCGCAAAACTTTATTATATTTACAGCGTATAAAAAAGAAAAAAATGGAAATAAAAAATATAAATACTTTCGAAATGTCGCTTCAGCTTGGAGACATGATCGCGATAGAGAAACTCAAAAGCAGTATAATCATAAACAACAAGGGCGAACTTCTCTTTCCAAAGGAACAGTTCGGAATAAGAAGCGAAGCACGGAACAGGCTGATGGCCGATCTGTTGTCAAGAACCGAATATATGGAAAAAGCCGGAACAGGGATCAAACGCGTCCGAGAAGCCTGCGAGACCAACGGTAACAGAGTCGAATTTGATTTTTCCGATGCTTTCTGGACGGTCATCCATTCAAATTATACCGACACCCAAGAAACCACCCAAGAAACCACCCAAGAAACCACCCAAGAAACCACACGTGATGGAATAATAAGGTTGCTGAAAGAGCATCCCGAGTTTACAAGAAGAGATTTGATGAGAGAACTCAACAGAAGTGATGCTACAATAAAAGAACATCTGTCAAATTTACAGAAAGAAGGCTTACTTGAACGCATTGGAGCAACAAAGAAAGGCCGGTGGGTAGTGCTGAAGCGGAAATAACCCTCTTTGATTTACCGCAAAACTTTATTATATTTACAGCGTATAAAAA
>DAIMKZ010000158.1:0-3039 GCA_036721445.1 Candidatus Delongbacteria bacterium | reverse complement strand
ATTATTATTTGACATTCCTTTAGCTAATTCAGCTCGATGATTTTATCCACAACTGAAACAGCGTATAAAGGTATATTTATAAATTCATTTTCTTTACTGAAGATTCTCGGAGAAGCCCTTATCACTCTTTCAGGTTTATACAATCCTTCGTATACTCTGATGCTTTTTAAATTCCTGCTTGATCCGCTTTTTACCTCCAGAGGATAAATACGGTCATTCGCCCTAATCAGGAAATCAACTTCGGCTTTACCTTCCGAAGTCCAGTAATATAATTCTTCATTTCCTGAATTGATCAGTTCGGCGGCGGCGAAATTCTCCATGAACGCACCGTTATATTCAGAGAACAGTCCGTCCGGATTAAGGATAATATCCGATTTCAGATCAAGCATAGCTCCCAACAATCCGGTATCAAGAATGTAAAGCTTGAATTTAGATCTGTCAGAATACCCGGACAACGGTAATTTGGGAACTGTGACATTATAGGCGGGATATATCAGACCGGCATTCTTCAGCCATGTAATTGTAGCTCCGTAAACAGAACTTCTCGCTTTATCGGCGACATCAGAGTATTTGAATTTCTTGTTTTCTTTTGAAAGCTGATACGGTATAGAATCCCATACTTCGGCTGTTTTTACCGCCTGATTTGCGTCGGCATACTTGGAGAAATCGTTTTTATACGCTTTTATTACTTCTTTCTGAAGATGTCTTGCTTCCGCTATATCCTTATTGTTCAGATATGACTGAAGTACTTCCGGCATTCCTCCCAGATAAAGATAAAGTTTTAATTTCTCACTTATACTGTTATGAAATACTTCAATTTCACTCAATTTCCCTTCTGAAAGCACTTCGGAAAGTAATTCATCTTTAAAAGCGTCAAGGTATTCAAAAAAGGTCATTGGGTACATTGACAGGAAATTTACTTTCCCGACCGGGAAGCTGTTTTTCTTTCCGACGCTTACACCGAGAAGTGAACCCGCCGCGATGATGTGATATTCGGGAGATTCCTCGCAGAAATATTTCAGGCTGGTTACCGCTTCCGGCGACACCTGGATCTCATCGAAAAAAATAAGAGTGTTCTCCGGAGATATTTTTCTGCCCAGAAACATACTCAATTTTTCAATGATCACTTTCGGATAAAGGTTCTGTCGGAATATCTGAATTATTTCCGGTGTCTGCTCAAAATTGAAATAAAAATAATCTTCATATTCTTTGCCAGCGAATTCATTGACAAGATATGTCTTTCCTACCTGCCTTGCTCCCTGAAGCAGTAGCGGTTTTCTGTTCTTCGAATTTTTCCATTTGATCAGGTCTTTATATGCTTTTCTTTTCATTTTATCCCCCGAAAAGTGTATTAGTAATATAAAAACTCGTTCCGAAAAATGCAAGAACAATATAAAAACTCGTTCCGAAAAGTGTATTTTCAAGCTATGTTTACTTTTTTGACAGCATCGTTTACTTTATTAAACATTTTCATGACTGCCGTATCATTATTCTTATTAAAACAAATTTAACATACTCTTTGCATTTTACTTACTATTTATTTACTTTCTTTGAAGTTATTAATATCGGAGCGGGTAATGTCTTTATTTCAGAAGTCGGTCATTAACAAATATCTGAAGAATCTCGACAACAAAGAACTGGAACAGGCTTATAATATTTACAGATCCACTTTCACGCCTGAGAAGATCTCGGAGATAAGGAGCATTAAGGAGGAGGAATATCAGGACGGATTTCTGCGCGATCTTTTCGTGAGCGTTCTGGGCTATACACTTAAACCCGATACTAACTACAACCTTGTCCGCGAGAAGAAGAACGAGCAGGACGCGAAGAAAGCCGACGGCGCGGTCATAAAGGACGGAAATGTCATTGCCGTCATTGAACTTAAGGACACAAAAACGAAGGACATGGGCAGCGTCACCGATCAGGCTTTCGGGTACAAGAACAGTCACGAGGGCTGTAAATTCGTGGTCACGTCGAACTTCCACAGGCTCAGATTCTATATTGACAACAAAGTTGACTTTGAGGAATTCGATCTTTTTGAACTTAACAGGGAGCGGTTCGACCTTTTATATCTTATCCTGAGCAGGGAGAGCGTTTTTTCAGACCTTCCGTCAAAGCTGAAATCCGAGACTAAATTCCATGAGGAGAATATTTCCGGCAAGCTGTATAAGGATTATTCGGTCTTCAAGAGAAAGCTTTACGACAATATGGTCACGAACGCGCCCGGGCAGGACAGACTGACGCTCTTCAAAAAATCGCAGAAGCTCATAGACAGGTTCCTGTTCATACTTTTCGCGGAGGACAGGGGCTTACTCCCTCCCAATTCCATTTCAAGGATAATTTCACGCTTCGACATCTTAAAATCCGAGGACGCGTATAAACCGCTTTACGACATCTGCAGACAGTTCTTCGGATATCTGAACACGGGGAACGAGAAAGAGGGCATACCGGCTTATAACGGGGGACTGTTCCTTCCCGATGAAGTACTCGACGGCTTAAAGATAGACGACGATATCTTAAGGGACGACCTTTACAGACTTTCCACCTATGACTTCGATACCGAGATAGACGTCAACATCCTGGGGCATATATTCGAACATTCCCTTTCGGAGATAGAGGAGATCACCGCCGAGATAGAGGGCGTCAGGACAGACAAAGCCAAAAGCAAACGCAAGAAGGACGGCGTATATTACACTCCAAAGTACATCACGCAGTATATAGTCGAAAACACGATAGGAACACTCTGCGCCGAAAAAAGAAAAGAGCTCGGAATATCGGACATCGAATTCGACGAAAAGACCTACCGCAAAGCCAACGGCTTCTTGACCGAAAAAGGCAAAACCCTCTTCAACACCCTCGAAGCATATAAAAAATGGCTGCTCACATTAAAAATAGTAGATCCCGCCTGCGGTAGCGGGGCATTCCTCAATCAGGCACTCAACTTCCTAATTGCAGAACATAAGACCATAGACGACATCATAGCCGAACTCACCGCCTCTCCACTCCGCCTCTTTGACACCGACAAGGCAATACTCGAGA
>DAIMKZ010000157.1:0-3050 GCA_036721445.1 Candidatus Delongbacteria bacterium | reverse complement strand
ATGGGTTTAAAGAAACTTACTGATCTGGGAGAAGGAGCACAGTTTACAGCTGTGAATGCCCGTATAATCCCGGACAGAAATTTTTTAAAATTTTTTGATGTTCTGATAAGTAAAAAAATAAAACTCGCGGCTGATGATAACGGAGTTCTTCTCTGCGGCACATTCACATCAAAGGAAGAGTTTGTAGAAAGTGTTAAAAAAGGTGTTAAAACAAGTATTAAGCCCATTTTTGAAACGACAAAATACCTGTGGGATGTTGTAAACAGGACCGGAGAATGGATAAAACACGATTTCGGACTGATCAGAAAAGAAGGGAAGTGGTCTTTTCCGAAATCACAGGGCTTAATTATTGAGAATAAGGATAATGTTCTTATAAGCAAATCCGCTGTCATAAGACCCGGAGTAATAATTGATGCCTCGGAAGGCCCGGTAGTAGTAGACGATGAAGCAGAGATCATGCATCACAGCGTACTGTTAGGGCCAGTGTATATAGGTAAAAGATCTGTCGTGAAGGCCGGTTCAAAAATATATCCCAACACTTCAGTCGGTGAGTACTGCAAAGTGGGCGGAGAAATCGAGGGCAGCATAATCCACGGTTTCAGCAACAAACAGCATGAAGGATTTCTCGGACATTCATATATTGGAGAATGGTGCAATTTGGGTGCAGACACTAACAATTCCGATCTTAAGAACAATTATTCGAATGTCAAAGTAGAAATAAACGGCACTTTAACTGATACGGGATCAATGTTCGTAGGAATGTACATGGGTGATCATTCTAAAACAGGGATAAATACTATGATCAATACCGGTACGGTGATTGGTGTGGCATGCAATGTTTACGGAGAGGGATTCCCCCCGAGGTACATCGAGGACTTTCACTGGGGCGGAAAGGAAAAGCTTGTAAAGTACCCTTTTAATAAAACTTTAGAAACTGTCAGAACTGTTATGTCAAGAAGAGGCAGAGAACTTGATAAAGGTGAAGAGGATATTCTGAAAAAAATATTTTTGAAATTAAAATAAAGGAAAAGATCATGTCAGACAAGAGGTTTTACATTATTTCAGTGATAGCGCTGATAGCGGCAATTACATTGAGTTACAAATACGAGAAAGCTGATGCCGCAGGAGGGAATTCACTTCAATATTTCCAGAAAATGAACTATATACTTAGAGTGGTTGATAATGTCTATGTCGATGAGCCTGATGTTGATAAGATGATGGAAGGAGCCATTGAGGGAATGCTTAAAAAGCTCGATCCGCATTCGTCCTATATATCTGCTGATAAACAAAAGGAAGTCGATGAGGATTTTAAAGGTGAATTCGGCGGCATTGGGATCGAATTCGAGATAAAGGATAAATATATTACAGTGATCTCTCCCATACCTGACACTCCTTCAGAAAGACTGGGTCTTATGCCCGGTGACAAGATCATAAGAATAGACGGAAAAACCGCATACGACATTACTACAGAAGACGTTTTTAAAAGACTTAAGGGGAAAATAGGCACGAAAGTCGATGTGACGATCGCAAGAACAGGCGCTGAAGAGCCTCTTGAATATGAAATAATAAGAGCGGCTATACCTATTCACAGCGTTACTGCCAAATGTATGCTCGAAGACAATAGAACGGGATACGTGTCGATCAACAGATTCGCAGAAAAAACATCTCAGGAACTTGAGGAGGCATTGAATTATCTGGAAAGCAGAGGAATGGACAGGCTGATCCTTGACCTGAGGGGAAATCCCGGCGGTCTCATGGACCAGGCAATAGAAATATCCGACAAATTTCTTGATGAAGGGAAGCTTATTGTTTATACAAAGGGCAGATTCCCCGATTTCGACGAGGAGCATTATTCAACAAGTTATGCGACTCATAAAAAAGTACCGATCATTATACTAATAGATGCCGGTTCCGCATCAGCATCAGAGATCGTCAGCGGAGCATTGCAGGATCATGACAGAGCGTACATTCTCGGAGCAAGATCATTCGGTAAGGGACTGGTACAGAGACCGTTCGAGCTGGGTGACGGGTCTGTTGTTAGGATAACTATCGCCAGATATTACACTCCGACCGGGAGGCTGATCCAGAGACCTTATGACGAAGGGGTTGAAAGCTATTTTCTTGACAGGTATCTGGATCCCGAGCTCTTGACAGAGGAAGAAAAAGTTAAGCAGGATTCAATTAAAGAATCACAGAAGTTCCTGACTCTGAATAAGAAACGGGTAGTATACGGCGGAGGAGGAATAACACCCGATTCTCTTCTTACCTACGATCTTCTTTCAGCGATGATGACGGATCTCTACAGACAGAGAGTATTTCAGGATCATGCTATTGACTTTTTTAATAAAACGAACGGAAAACCGGCTTTGTGGAAGGATGATTTCGATGTTTTCTATAAGGATTTTCAAGTTACGGCAGATATGTTGGAGAATTTTAAAAAGATAGCTGAAAAGAACAAGATCCACATCATGCCGGAGCTTCCCGAAAAGAACGACAGGAACAAAAAAGAATATTACCATACCGTTCAGCAGTTCAATGAAGACGAACAGAAGATAAAAGATGAGATCAAATACAATATAGCCAGACAGTTCTTCAAGGAGAAAACGCAATATCCGAAGGTAAAGGCCATGAATGACAAATTCGTTAAGACAGCGCTTACACTTTTCGATGAAGCAAAAAAACTCGCGGATATTAAGTAAGAGGAAGAGATGTTCGAAAGCATTTACAGGGATTTTGAAGAGTATTTCCTGATCGATTTCAACAGGATAAAATGGGATTTTGCAAAAATAAATCCCGAAGAAAGAGCTTCGCTTCTTATTGTTGAAGATGAAAGTTCTTTCAGAGAAATGCTTAAGGAGTTCTTTTCGATGCAGGAGATGTATAAGATAGAAACAGCGCAGAACGGTCAGGAAGGGCTCGATAAATATCTCAGAAGCAGGCATGATGTGATCCTGACCGACGTAATGATGGACGCACTTACAGGGATCGAAATGGCGGAGAAAATAATTACAATAAATCCTCATCAGAAAATATTTTTTGTCAGTGCGTGG
>DAIMKZ010000156.1:0-3054 GCA_036721445.1 Candidatus Delongbacteria bacterium | reverse complement strand
TTTACTGACAAGATCATTTTGCGGCGGCTGAATATATTTTTATAAAACTACACACATATTCTCATATTACTATTATTTCGCATGATAAACCTGACAGAAGATCTGCTGAATAAATTTTGGCTCGCTATTTGTATATATAGTAGTTGCGATAAAATCGTAATAAATAATTTAAAATAGGAGAAAAAAAATGGGAAAAATAATCGGAATTGACCTCGGCACCACCAACAGCTGCGTTTCAGTTATGGAGGGTAACGAACCGGTCGTGATCACGAACTCGGAGGGAGGAAGGACGACTCCTTCTGTTGTGGCATTTTCAAAGAACGGCGAAAGACTTGTCGGAAACCCGGCTAAAAGACAGGCCGTAACGAATCCGCATAAAACTGTGTATTCGATCAAGAGATTCATGGGAAGAAAATACACTGAAGTCGGCCAGGAGATAAAGGAAGTTCCTTATGAAGTGACAAAGAACGCGAACGGAGTGGTGCAGGTGAAGATCGATGATAAGGATTTTACTCCTCCGGAGATTTCAGCAATTATCCTTCAGAAACTTAAACAGGCTGCAGAGGACTATCTCGGAACAAAAGTTACGGAAGCTGTAATAACTGTCCCCGCTTATTTCAACGATTCTCAGAGACAGGCTACAAAAGACGCCGGCACCATAGCGGGTCTCGACGTGAAAAGAATAGTGAACGAACCTACTGCAGCAGCCCTCGCATACGGACTTGACAAGAAAGTTGACGGTACTATCGCTGTCTATGACTTAGGAGGCGGAACGTTCGATATTTCGATCCTTGAGATCGGGGACGGTGTGTTCGAAGTTAAATCGACGAATGGTAATACTCACCTCGGCGGTGACGATTTTGACCAGAGACTGATCGATTATCTTGCCGATGAATTCAAAAAACTTGAAGGTGTCGACTTAAGAAAGGATCCCATGGCTCTCCAGAGATTAAAGGAAGCAGCAGAAAAAGCCAAGATAGAACTTTCATCGGGTACGCAGACGCAGGTCAACCTTCCTTTTATTACCGCGACCCAGGACGGTCCGAAGCATCTTGATATAAGCGTAACGAGAGCGAAATTCAACGAACTTACGAACGACCTTGTCAGAGCCTCGATCGAACCTTGTAAACTGGCCCTCAAAGACGCCGGTATCGAAAAAAGTGAGATAAAAGAAGTTATTCTGGTAGGCGGATCTACAAGGATCCCTGCCGTAGTTGACGCCGTAAGAGATTTCTTCGGCAAAGAGCCCAACAAGAGCGTAAACCCTGACGAGGTTGTGGCGCTTGGGGCCGCTATACAGGCCGGCATTCTTGCCGGCGATGTCAACGAGATACTTCTTCTCGATGTCACGCCTCTTTCACTCGGCATCGAGACCTTAGGCAGCGTAATGACCAGACTCATCGAGTCCAACACGACGATACCGACCAAGAAGACAGAGGTCTTCTCCACGGCCGCCGACAATCAGCCTGCCGTCGATATCCATGTACTCCAGGGTGAAAGACCTATGGCCGCTGACAACAAGACTATCGGCAGGTTCCAGCTTGACGGTATAGCTCCGGCGCCGAGAGGGATACCTCAGATCGAGGTCACTTTCGACATTGATGCGAACGGTATCCTGAGCGTTTCCGCAAAAGATAAGGCGACCGGCAAGACCCAGAACGTAAGGATCGAGGTGTCTTCAGGTCTCAGCGACGCGGAGATAAAGAGGATGAAAGAGGAAGCCAAGGCTAACGAAGAATCCGATAAGCAAAAGAAAGAAAAAGTTGACATAAGGAACTCCGCCGACCAGGCCGTTTTCCAAACCGAGAAACTGCTCAAGGACCTTGAAGGCAAGATCGATCCGTCCGATAAAGAAAGGCTTGATACCGGCGTGAACAAATTAAAGGAAGTACTTAAGACCGACGATACAGACGCCATAAAAAAAGCCACGGAAGACCACAACAGGATATGGCACGAGATCAGCACGAAAATGGCACAGGAGGCGCAGGGAGCGGGACCGGGAGGCGCGGGTCCTCAGAATTTTGATCCTTCACAGCATCAGCCGAAAGACGCTCCGGGATCCGGAAAGGACGATGTGGAAAGTGCGGATTATGAAGTGGTCGACGACGACAAATAAGACTTAATAATCCTCATAAAAAAAGCCCCGTTAAATTTTTACGGGGCTTTTTTTATCAGCTCAATATCCTGACGGTTCAATATCTCCGTCACAGTTCCCGTTAAAATTCCCGGGATAACGCTCAGCCCTGCAATGACCGATACTGTGATCCCGTATTCCGCCTTTCCGTCAAAGAAAAGCATGAAAAGAAGATACTGCGCCATGTTGAAAGAAACCGCGCCGCATATGCTTAAAGCTACTGCAGATATATATTTTCTGAAAATGAAGAACAGAATGAACATTACTGAAAAAGAAAGAAGCGCTCCGCTGAGTGAAAAAATGAAAGGCAGAGAAAATAGTTTTCCGCTGAAAAATCCTCCTATGAAAACCCTGATTATACTGACTGCAAAAGCGATGAGATACTGTTTTTTCATTATGAAGAAAAGTACTATTGCATTCGCAAGCCCTATTTTTACAAAAGGTATCGGCATTATTACAAATATCTCAAGAAGCTGAAGCATAGATGCTATTGCCGAAAATACACCTATAAGATAAACCCTTGAACCGTACTCGACCTTCATATTATTCCGTCACCGCATCTATTCCGCCTTCACTTACTCCTTCAAAAGAGACGATCACCCTGTTCGGCATGCATATAATATCACCCGCATCAGTTTCCTTAAGCCAGCCTTTTTTGACACAGTATTTATCCCTGCATGTAGAATTCCTGACCCTTACCATCCTGCCTTTTACTTCTATCTCTGTGCTGTCATTCCCGGATCTTATAACATAGACTGAATCTTTTCCTGTTTCCGCATAGAACACTCTGTCGTTCGCGCTTATCCTGATCCTGGAATTGGCAGGCTGAGATTTTTTTAAAAAGAACGGACCGGCAATAAATAATGCAACCAGAGAATAAATTATAATATCTCCTGATTTGAACACTATTTCTCCATATT
>DAIMKZ010000155.1:0-3222 GCA_036721445.1 Candidatus Delongbacteria bacterium | reverse complement strand
CTTTTTTCGAAAGGCTGCTGACAGCGTAAAAAGACGGGGCTTTTTTATTCGTATCAATTATCGGTAAAAGCTTGTTTATCAATTCCTATTCCTCTGTTTTTTTGCGCGGTAAATATATGAAATAATATCGAACAATGCAAACTGATTTTTCTTAATAAAAAAGGCGGTCCGAAAACCGCCTCAGATGATCTTATTTAACTCTTTATTCGCCTGTACTGACCCTTAATCTAAGATTCTCGTCATCCTGAACGCTTTTGCTCATATTTTCCAAAGAATCAATCGCGGACTTGTCATTTGAGACCGGGTTTTCCGAAGCCAGACTCATCTCAGAATTAAGCGAAGGCATAGTTCCGGTTTTATTGTTGTCGAACAGCCCCAGTGACGAAATATAAAAGAACGCTATAAAAATTGCCGCGACCCCTGACACGTAATAAAATATTTTTGAATACAGAGGCGTTGCCACCGACCTTTCTTTTTTCTGTTTATTTCTTACCGAATTTAATCGTGAACGCAGCGCAGAATCGAATGAATCAGAAACTGAGACTTTCAAAAGAGATCTGACTGAATCTGAAGTTTTTTTGAGATCAGATACAAATTTCCCGCAATCGGGGCATACCCTTATATGATCTGAAATCTCAATGCTCGCTGCTTCGGTTACAACATCATATTCCAGTTCCTCTCTCCTTATCATCTCTTCCAGTCTGCTGCATTTTTCCATTATTATCTCCGGTTTTGAATTTTCTATTTTATATAGTCCGCTATCGCGTCTCTCAGATTAAGCCTTGCCCTGTTCAGCCTCGATTTTACTGTGCCCGTCGGTATCTGAAGCAGCGCGGCAATCTCTTCGTAGCTCATCTCATCAATATCTCTGAGCATCACTATTTCACGGAACTTTTCTTCCAGACTGTCTATTGAACTCATGATAATGTCGGAAAGTTCATTTTTTAATACATCTCTGTCGGTTGAAGAGTGATTGTCCTTGATCTCATAGTCATTTTCACCGTCTTTTCCCGTTATGGAGAACGAATTCATCTTTCCTGATCTTGAGAGTGCCGTTTTAGCGAGATTTATAGCTATAGTATATATCCATGTCGACACTTTGGCTATTTCTTTATACTTCTCTTTGTTCAGATAGACCCTGACGAAAGTATCCTGCACAATATCCTCTGCTGACTCCCTGTCCTTCATGTAATAGAATATATGATTCATAAGTTTGTTCTTATACCTTTCAACAAGTTCGGAATAGGAATTCTCGTCTCCGTTCTGAAACCTAAGCATCAGCTCTTCGTCTGTAAGTTTTTTCAAGTTCATCATATCCATTATTTCCCTGCTCTTTCGCGAAATTAAACTTTTAAAAAATCACTTTTGTTCTGCATTATCTTTTATTTCATCCGGTTTCTTGTAGGCCGATATAAATATTACGGTCAATACAACTTCTGAAAAAGAAACGGTAATCCTGTACATCCAAGGTAGAACCAGCGCGAATTCAACAGGGATAATATCCGCAAGCCAGAATGTCATAACACTCTCCCTTACCCCGATACCTCCCGGGGCGAAGAAAGCAAGTAGACCGAGCGTCCAGCTGATCGGAAGAATGAAAAGTATCTGAGGGTCTTCAAATAATTTAACAGAAGTATATGAATTCGCCAGAAGTACGAAAGCAATGCTCATAAGGAACCAGTTTGCTGTCTGCAGCACTATATAAATTAGATAATTCTTTGCAGGAAGTTCTTTACCTATCGTTTGTTTTCCCATCTTTTTTAGAAAAAAATTGACGGAACCTGAAAAAAATGCAGGCATCTTCAGCAGAATAAGAAATACCGTCAGCAGAACAGCAGTTGTCTGATACCCGTTAAGATATTCATTTGAACCTGATTTAAAAAAAAGGAGAGCCGAACCCATTAATATTCCTAGAAAATTCGCTGTTAACTGCGAATAGAACACGCTTTGTACAGCCTTATTTTTAGGGATCCCCTCAGCTGAAGACAGATAAACCAGCCCGGCTATCTGAAGCACCTTGCCTGGTATATACCTTCCCATATTTGACACGAACCATATTCTCATCGCAGTAATCGTATTTATCTTTTCACCGAGTGAACCGAGAAGATATCTCCATACGAAAACCGGATAGATCAGAGAGACAAACACAGTTATAACCGAGAGAAAGATATATTTAGGATCGTAGCTGTTATACTCAATACCCCTGATCTTATCAAAATTTGTACATATATTCTTTATAACGAACCATATCACAAGTAAGAAAAGAATGAGTTTAACTGCTTTAACTGAATATTTAGATATATTTTCTTTTATTCTTAAGAACTCCTCATAAAATACAGGTTAATAATATAACTGATTATTCGAAGTATTGCTAAATAAATAATTCATCATAAATTCTTAACTTACTTACACTACTTAAGTGCGTAACGACTTACTTTGGCAAATCCGAGTCTTTTATCTCATCTTTTAGAACAGTTGTATGATTCTGCATTTTACGGATCTCTTCCAATAGTTCTTCCTGCGTAAAAACACTATGCTTAAGCAATACCTGAATTAGAGCTTCGATGGTAATGGTGTTAGTTAGTGAAAGTTTCTCCACCGAAAGATCTATTTTCGGCTCAGACTGATCTTTTTTTCTGAATGACAGCATTTTATCTCCGTAATAAACATTTGATTATTTATTTCGTTTTGACTATATTTAGCTTTCGGAATATATGAAAAGAAGGACATGATGGCAAGATTTTTATTACTCATAACAGCAGCGGTAACTCTTCTATCGTGTTCGGATATTTTTTCAACAAGAGATCCTGAAGATCCTCAGGGAAATACAGATAACTACTTCAGTGAATCTGTCCCTGAACTTGAAGCGAATTTTAAAACAGCTCTTCTTGGTCTGGACCCCTATTTATATGAATCGCTTTTCTTTAATTTACCGGAAACAGGATCGTACTTCAGATTCATTTCTCAGGCTTCTGATGTTGAGCAAAGCATATTTAACGACTGGAATATTGAAAATGAAAAAATATTCATAAACGGGCTTAAAGCGTCAAACATTTCTTTATCAGAAATAGACCTGAACAGCGGTTCCTATGACGAGACTGCTGATTCCACTTCAATAGACATTGAGTATTCAATGAAAGTCTCGGATGCTGATGGAGAATATTTTATTAATGGCAATTTCACTTTTTATATTGTAAAACTGGACGGATTATTCTGGTATAT
>DAIMKZ010000154.1:0-3282 GCA_036721445.1 Candidatus Delongbacteria bacterium | reverse complement strand
ATCGCGGCGGAATTGTATAATCCGAAAGACAGTGTGCTGTTTCTGGATCCAGAGAAACTGAACAAAGTAATCCGCTACGGTAAAATGTTTAATTATTTTGAACAGAAATATTCGCTTTGCCTGCCTAACGCAAGAGTCGCAAGCAATAGCAATAATGCGATTTTTAAAGATAAATTCGTCGAAGTTACTGGTGACAATATACTGGATAATTTGAATTTCAGGGATAATTTCAGGAAATTCACAGTGCCGGAGGGCTCTTATTTTATGATGGGCGACAACAGGGATAACAGCTACGACAGCAGGTACTGGGGTTTCGTGAACAATGATCTGATTGTAGGTAAGCCTATAATGGTTTATTTTTCATTCGATTACAACGATCAGTTCAATATTTATGAGTTTTGGAAAAATGATTTTGAAGTCAGATGGGAAAGGATCGGATATTACATTCAGTAACAGATCGATAAAATTCAATAAAAATATTTAATAAATCATTTGCATTTCATCACTCCCGGAATTATATTTGGTTTCGCGTGTGAAAACGGTTGGTTGTCAGGCACAAAACAAGGTCAACTATGATATTCACGCGGTTCTTTTTTGCGCATTTGATGCAAAAAGAGAATGACAGTGACGAAAAGAAATTTAAATAGACGAAAACAGGAGAAACAATGAAAACAATAAGCGCAAAACACAGCGACATCGACAGGAAATGGTATATTGTCGACGCTGAGGGTAAAACTCTCGGGCGAATAGCTACCGAGATCACTCACAGGCTTATGGGAAAGCACAAGCCGCTTTTTACGCCCCATATTGACCTTGGCGATTTCATCGTCGTAATAAATGCCGAGAAGGTCGTTCTTACGGGATCAAAAGAAAAAGCCAAAACTTATTTTTCTTACACCGGATATCCGGGCGGCGACAAGTTCACTAGCGTTGAAAAAATGAGAGAAAAACATCCTGACAGGATAATCAGCAACGCGGTGAGCGGAATGCTTCCAAAGAACAAGATGAGGGCGAGAAGGCTTACAAGACTGAAAGTCTATGCAGGACCGGAGCATCCGCATCAGGCACAGCAGCCCGAAGTACTGAACGTATAATAAAATTAAAGGATATGATATAAATGAAAGCTAATGCACACGGATTCAACACAGCGGTAGGAAGAAGGAAATCTGCTACTGCAAGAGTAAGGATCAAAGCCGGAAGCGGCAAAATATTAGTAAACAATACAGACAGTCTCGAATATTTCAAGAAAAAGATCCTTCAGATGGATCTTGAGCAGCCGCTGGACATCACAGGCAATACAGGCAAATACGATATTTTCGTAAATGTCAGAGGCGGCGGCCTTTCAGGTCAGGCCGGGGCTACAAGACTCGGGATCGCGAGAGCTCTCGTGACCGTTGATGAAAATCTCAAGAGGTCTTTAAGGGCAGCCGGAATGCTTACAAGGGATTCCAGACAGAAGGAAAGAAAGAAATACGGACTTGCTAAAGCAAGAAAAAGATACCAGTTCTCTAAGAGGTAATCCCCTTACAGAACAAATAAGCATCCTGCGATCCGGATGTTGGGGTGCGGCTTGAAAGCCGTTTCAACAACGGAGATGAACACGGTGCGGATAATCCGGGATAGTCCCGGATGCGCCTGAGAAAAGGCGGACAACCCCAAAAGCAAAAAAGGAGAAACAATGCCGAGAGTAAGCGTACAGCAGCTGTTACTGGCGGGATCACACTTCGGACACCTGTCCAAAAGATGGAACCCGAAAATGAGACCTTATATCTTCACGAAGAAGAAAGGAATTCATCTGATCGACCTCAACAAGACCGTCGAAAAGATCGATGAAGCCTGCGATGCGGCTATGAAGATCATCGCAAAAAGAGGAAAGATACTTTTCGTGGGAACGAAAGCGCAGGCTAAAGACCTTCTCAAAGAAGAAGCCGTAAGATGCGGAATGAACTATGTTACCGAAAGGTGGCTCGGAGGATTTCTGACCAATTTCCAGACGATCAGGAACTCCATAAGAACACTGGAAGAGCTTGAGAGAAAAGCAACTGACGGAACTTATCAGAAGATAAACAAGAAAGAAAAGATCGTCATCGAGAAAGATAAAGAAAAACTTAACAAAGTTCTTGAAGGCGTCAGGACAATGAAAGTAGTACCTAATGCGATATTCGTAGTTGATACTATAAAAGAATCAATCGCTATAAAAGAAGCAAAGAAACTCAATATACCTGTTTTTGCGATCTGCGACACGAATTCGGACATTGACGATATCGACTATGTTATACCTGCCAACGATGACGCTTTTAAATCCATCGGGCTGATAACCAAGGTGTTAAGCGATTCTATCCTTGAAGCAAGTCAGGTCGCCAATATCAAATCGGGTGATGAAGGCAGAGTTCAGCAGGAAGATACATCTTCGGCCGACAGGAAGAGAACTCCAAAAAGACCTTTAAGAAAACCCGAGGTCAAAGAAGACGGGACAGATGCGGCTCAGACCGAAAAAGAGTAATAATTTAAGTACCGGAGAAAAAGATGGCAGAAATTTCAGCAAAAATGGTATCTGATCTGAGAAAATCTACAGGTTCGCCGATGATGGACTGTAAAAAAGCCCTTTCTGAAGCCAACGGTGATTTTGAAGAGGCAGTTAAGATATTAAGAGAAAGGGGTATGGCCAAAGCGGCTAAGAGACTGAGCAACGAGACAAATCAGGGAAAGATATTCTGCAGGATGTCAGATGACAGCAGAACGGTTTCGATGCTTAAACTTACATGCGAAACAGAACCTGTGAGAAATACGGCGGAATTCAATGATTTCGGCGAAGAAATGTCTCAGATAGCCTTCAGCGGCGATTTTTCTAAATTCGAATCTGAAGAGATCAATTCAAAACTGACCGAGATCAGGGCAAAACTAGGCGAGAACATCACAATAGTCGAGTACGACAGGATGGAAGGCGATCTCGTTTCATATTATGTGCATATGAACTTCAAGGTCGGTGTAACAATAAGACTGAACCTGAGCGATAAATCAAAAGCGTCCGACGGCAGACTTCAGGAACTTGCAAAGAATCTTACGCTTCAGATAGCTTCACTTTCACCAAAGTCGGTTTCCTCTGACGATCTGGATCCTGAATTCGTAAAAGGCGAGCTTGAGATAATTAAAGCCCAGCTGAAAGAAGATCCAAAGAACGCCAATAAACCTGATAACATTATTGAAAAGATAGTCGAAGGCAGAAAAGGGAAAATCTTTGCCGAATCATGCCTTTTGTAACAGGAATACGTAAAAGAAAAA
>DAIMKZ010000153.1:0-3293 GCA_036721445.1 Candidatus Delongbacteria bacterium | reverse complement strand
ACGCCCGAAGGCAGAATTTATTTTATCTCGGACAGAATGGGCAGCAGCGATATTTGGTCATGCGGGAACGAAGGAATAATCCCCGACCTCAACGATTTTACTGCACAGGCTGAACTTTCGGAGAGGCTTTTTGACGAATATACGGCGAAATCGGCACTTTCCACAATAACAGGTTCTACCGGTACACAGTACTCAGAACTTCTGAGCAGCGCGCTTCTGTCATACAACAGGACGATCTCATTCCAAACCGGAAGTGTCGAGGCCCGCGCTGAAGTATATTTCAGGATAGCGGAGATATATGAGATCCAGAAAAAATATGCTCAGGCCGAATCAATATACAGGATCATCATCAGCAGGTATGCCGGCGACGAGATCATATCGTCTCAGGCTGAAATAAAAAGGATCAGCGTCGAATTAAAGAGAAGAAACATCCCCGAAAATGTTTACGGATACGAGATAGACGAATATATCAGATACTTAAATTCGCTTGCAGAAAAGTACAAGTCGAAAGACGCTCTGAACAGCATTTATCTAAAGATCGGGCGGATATATTTCTTTCTCGGGAGATACACAACGGCGGGAAGTTATTTTTTGAGGTGCAGAACGAATGCGGACGGTACAGATGATCCTGAAAGCCTGTTCAGTCATTCACTTTCGACTTTGGGTGAAGGTAATGCGGCTGCTTCGGAAAGCATGCTTGACATATCCGTCAGGCAGGCAGAAAGCCCTGAAGACCGTGAAAGGTATATAAGTTCGTACTTCGAATTATCCGAGCAGACTGGTACGATAAGGAACAGGATCTACAACATAATCACGAATGAAAGTATCTCTGACGAGATCAGATCTTACGCCGGTCTAAAGGACGGTGATATGAAGGCGAACTTCGGGGATAGAGCTTCGGCCTACCGGGAAGTAAAAAAATATTATGTTAAAAAGCCCGATAATGTTACTCTGAAGAGATTTTCCGCCCGGGCAGATCTGAAACTTTCTGAAATTCTGGCAGAAAACGGTTATGAGGACGAATCGGAAGGACTTCTTAAATATATGACGGACAGTTACAGAGGGATCGACTATGACCTCTATTCGATAGCAGCAGGAATAAAACTCTCAGAAATATATCTGGAACGCGCCGAAAAATTCACATCCCGCAAGCTTTACGACAACGCACTTCTAACCTATACATCCGCTTATGAACTGGACAGCAGGAACGCAAAGATCATAAGAGGGATAGCTGACTCGTATTCAAACCTCAATAAAACGGATGAAGCGGTCAGGTTCTTTTCAAATCTGTACAACAGTAACACCAACGATGCGTATTTGAATTACGCGATGGGTTACTCCTACTCGCTCAAAGGTGCTGTAAAAAGGGACATGACCGAAGCGGTGAATTACCTGAACAGGGCTCTTGAACTCGACAGCGGCCTTAAGTACGCTTATCTGACACTATCATTCTGCCACGAAGCTCTTCATCTGATCGTGCTCCGGGAGGAATCGGAAGATGATGACAGGAACTTTTTTCTAAAAACGCTGGACTACATAACGGGACCGTTCAAATTTATTCTTGAAACAGTCAATATTATCGAAGATACAGATACGGACCATACGGAGACCGCTATATCCCTGCTGGGAAAAGGCCTTATCCTCTGTCAGAAAGAAAGCGACAGGGAACTTGAGATGAAAATGAAGCTCAATCTGGCGAACAATTATTATAATATGGGTGAATATGCAAGAAAGCAGGCTCTTTTCTATTATCTGGAAGTCATAAACGGCGGATATGAATTTTCATCCTCTCTGCAGAAAGCGATGATCTATGAAAGGACTGGGCACTGCATGTTCACCGCCGATGATGAAGCTGCTGTCGAATATTATGACAAAGCGCTTGAGATATACAAAAATATCAACGACAGGAAAGGCGAACTGAGGGTATCGATGAGAACGGCGCTTCTTTATCTCACTAAAGAGGATAAGGAGGGCGACATGATCGGCGGGGACGAAGCTTTCAGCAGATATTCCGAGATAATTCTCAAGCTGAAAAGCGAGGACAATCCTGAGGCGGTCAGCCTGATCAAGAGGAACAGCGCCTTCGCAAAACTTGTCGATCAGGAATATGCAGCCTCAGCGGGGATCATCGATGAAATATTTGACAATGAACCGGATTTTACTGACGAAAGAACTAAAAATAATATGATTGTTCTGAATTTTCTTGGGCTTGATATCCCGGTATGGAAGCTGGATCTTGTCATAGGATCGCAGTATTCGGAAGGGTTTGAAGGAACTGACGAACTGGCGCTTTTATACGCGATGCAGGCGTCGAACTATCATTTCATAAAAGACTTCAACAAAGTCTCCGAATACCTCAAAAATAAAGCCGAAGTGTTCAGAAAAAAGGGAAACAGGCTCGCTTTAAGTCTGATAGAGAACAGGCTGGGTATAGTTGAATATTACAGAAAGAACTGGAAAGAGAGCGTAAAGAGGTTCGAAAATTCAAAAGAAGCCTGTCTCGAGCTCGAGCTCTACGGCGCAGCACTGGAGAACGAGAATAATATCCTGAAGGCTATGCTGAGCGGATCACGAATAATGAAATTATCCGATCTGCATGCCGCTGCGGCCGATACTATGGTTCTTTCGGTCTCAAAAACAGCCTCGGATGTTTTCAGCAGAGCGGAGAATTTGAACCTTAAAGGAGCCATCAACTACTCGCTGTTCAAAACTCTGGTCACGGGACAGCCTGCAGAAAAATATCAGGCTTTCAAATATCTTGACAGATCAATAAGGGACCTGACGGCGGCCGACTCTGTCATATCAGCCGTAAAAAGATCGTCAGAACAAAAGAACAGCATCTCAGCTGCGATACTGTTCAACCTTTCAGCGGCTCTGAGTGAAAGCGGCGACCTTGAGCGCTCTATTAAGGTTTTTGAGAACGGAAAGGCATTTTCAGACCTCACCCGCGACAAGCTCCTGAAATGGAGATATCTGCTGAGGGCGGGCGACGTAGCACAGGAGCCTGGTCAAAAGCTCGAATACTGGACAGAGTCGGAAAAAATTCTCTCGGAATACCTTCCCTCTACGGCGGATTATGAGCTTATCACCGGCTGGAGAGAAGACATCAGACCGCTTTATGACAGGCTGATATCGTGGTATTTAAAAAACAACGACCCTTTCACCGCTATGAACTACGCCGAAAGGTACAAAAGCAGGATACTACTAAATTATTACTCCAGCAGGTATATCGACTATAAAGAACAGCTCCACCAGATACATATTAAAAAGATAAGGTTCAACAACGAGGAGAT
>DAIMKZ010000152.1:0-3580 GCA_036721445.1 Candidatus Delongbacteria bacterium | reverse complement strand
AGTTTAAAAATTACAAATTCGTAAAACTGAATCTTGAAGACAAAGAGAACATTTCGAATCTCTTCAAAAAAGAAAAATTCGATGCCGTTTGTAATCTTGCAGCTCAGGCTGGGGTCCGCTACAGCCTCACAAATCCGGATGCGTATATAAACTCTAATATAATCGGATTCACGAATATCCTCGAAGCATGCAGGCATAACGATGTGAAGAATCTTGTTTACGCCAGCAGTTCCAGCGTTTACGGTATGAATGAAGAATATCCTTTCTCGATCCATCATAATGTTGATCATCCTGTGAGCCTTTACGCCGCATCAAAGAAATCCAACGAGCTGATGGCGCACTGCTACAGTCATCTATATAGAATACCCACAACGGGCTTAAGGTTCTTTACGGTTTACGGACCGTGGGGCAGGCCGGATATGGCTCTTTTCCTGTTCACTAAAGCGATCATAGAAGGCAGGCAGATAGATGTTTTTAACAACGGTCAGATGAGAAGAGATTTTACTTACATAGACGATATCGTGGAAGGGATTGTAAGAGTTATAAAAAAACCTGCAGAACCCAACCCGAAATGGACCGGAAAGCAGCCTGATCCCGGAACATCAGTAGCACCTTACAGGATATATAATATAGGCAGTAATAAACCTGTACTTCTGATGGATTTCATACATACTATTGAGAGTTACCTTGGCATCGAAGCAAAAAAGAACATGCTGCCTCTTCAGCCGGGAGACGTTCCCGCAAGCCATGCGGATGTGACGGACCTGATGAAAGACATGGGGTACAAACCTGAGACTACTATTAGGGATGGTATAAGAAAATTTCTTGAATGGTACATTGATTTCTATAATGTTAAAATAAATCTGAGAGAGATATAAATGAAGAAGCACAGGATAGGTGTCATTGGTTTGGGTTATGTAGGACTTCCCCTTGCAGTCGAGTTCGGTAAAGTGTTCGATACAGTGGGATTCGATATTAATTCAAAAAGGGTCGAAGAACTGAATAAAGGTATAGACAGAACACTTGAGGTTGAAGCAAAGGATCTTAAGTCTGCAAAATTTCTTAAGTGCACATCAAAACTCGAAGAGCTTAAGAAATGTGATTTTTTTATCGTCGCTGTTCCTACCCCCGTAGATAAGTATAAAAATCCTGACCTTACACCGCTTTACAGAGCATCTGAAACAGTAGCTAAAGTGATAAAAAAGGACGATATCGTTGTTTATGAGTCGACAGTATATCCCGGCGCGACTGAAGAAGACTGTATCCCGATCATAGAAAAGATATCCAGTCTTAAAATGAACAAAGACTTCTTCTGCGGATTTTCTCCCGAGAGGATCAATCCGGGTGATAAAGTTCACACTTTGACCACAATAAAAAAGATCACAAGCGGTTCAACCCCCGAATCGGCTGAAGAAATAGATCAGGTTTACAAAAAAGTGATAAAGGCGGGTACGCATAAAGCCTCATCCATAAAAGTTGCTGAAGCCGCAAAGGTCATTGAGAATTCTCAGAGGGATATAAATATCGCTTTCGTGAACGAGCTTGCCGTCCTGTTCGACAAAATGGGCATCGATACAATTGAGGTTCTTGAGGCGGCGGGAACAAAATGGAATTTCCTCCCTTTCAGACCGGGGCTTGTGGGAGGGCACTGTATAGGCGTAGATCCATACTATCTTACTCACAAAGCAGAGGAGATCGGCTACCATCCTGAGGTAATTCTAGCCGGAAGAAGGATCAATGACAATATGGGGACATTCGTAGCAAATAAGGTTATAAAACTGATGATCGGCAAGGGACACACGATAAAAAATTCAAGAGTGCTTGTTCTCGGTATGACTTTCAAGGAAAACTGTCCGGACATAAGAAATTCAAGAGTGATCGATATAATAAATGAGCTTAATGAATTCGGATGCAGGGTGGATGTTTACGATCCGTGGGCGGACAAGCATGAGGTCAAAGAAGAGTACGATGTCGATCTTATAGCAAAACCGGGCAAAAATTACAGCGCCGTTATCTGCGCAGTCGCTCATGACGAGTTCAGAAAGATCGACCTTAACAAAATGAAGAAAGATAAAAATGCAGTAGTGTACGATGTAAAGAGCATACTTGAAAAAAATATGATAGACGGTAGACTGTAGATAAATTGGAGCTGTATAAAAATGACAAAAGAAATTATGATAAGTAAAAATAATGAAACAGCTGAGAGTGAAAAAGGTATAGATGTATTTTATCTGATCGGTATTCTTTGGAAATATAAAAAACCGATAACAATAATTACTTTTACGGCAGCTGTTTTGTCTGTTGTTTATGTCCTCACTGCTACGAGATATTATATGTCGTCAGTATCCCTTTACCCTATAACAAAGGATCAGGGAGGACCTTTAAAAGAGCTTGCAGCTTCTCTTGGTCTCGGAGCTAAACCAGAAGGTTATTATCTGCCGGATGTAATCAACAGCAGGCGTATTATGAAGCAGATAATAGATAAAAAATATAAAACTATATCCTTTCCTGACTCAGTGAACCTGATTCAATTTTGGGAACTTGACAAATTACCCGTTTCAGAAAACATGAAGTATGAATATGCACTTAGAGTGTTAAGGGCATCAACAGGTTTAAGGGAAGACAAAGAAACAACTCTTATCACATTAACTATAACAACGAAAGAGAAGAAGCTAAGTGCAGATATTGTTCAGAATTATGTTGATGCGATCACATATTATCTTCAGAACGAACTCAAAAGCCAAATCAAGCAGAGTATAATTTTTACTGAAATAAGGCTTAAGGAAGTTGAGAAACATTTACTAGAATTGGAAGCGGATCTTCTCGAATTTCAGGAGAAAAACGCGAAACTTATATCACCTTCTCTATCTCTTCAGGTCAAAAAAAAAGCTAAAGAGATACAGCTTACAACTGACCTTGAAGTAATGTTGCGAAAACAGATTGAACTATTAAAGATCGAGGAGGAGAGATCTAAGCCGGTTATGAATATACTTGATAAGCCTGACATTTATGATAAGCATGTCAGACCTCAAGGAAGAAAAGTAGCAATAACTGCAACAACTTCCGCTTTTTTTATAAGCTTCCTTATTTTTCTTGTTTACGAAAAAGAAAAAAAGGTAGGTATAATCCATAAACTGAAGAAATCTATTGGACATTAATTGTGTAAAACGGGTACACATATAACGCGTGATTATTAATGCGACATGAAATTTCATATAACAGTATTGCATTTAATCTCTATTTGTGGATTACATTTCTCTTTATAGTATACACAGTTTTTAAATCTAAAACAAAAAACAAAATATCGGATTCTGTTATTTTATTATGGTTCGCATTCGGAGCTTTTTTTAAATCAAGTACGGCATGGGCTTGGTCAACATTGATGTACGATTTTCGTGGTGGTGATAAAATGCTAGCCTCATTTCTTATGTTATACGCTGTAATATATATTCTTTCTAACTCCAAAAAAAATCTATTTGACAGAAAATTGTTAACTTATGAGAAATATTTGATAATATATTTATTATTAGCAATCGGATTATTTTTTTTACATTATGAATTGGGTAATATAACTCAAAAT
>DAIMKZ010000151.1:0-3828 GCA_036721445.1 Candidatus Delongbacteria bacterium | reverse complement strand
ACGGAGTAAGCACTATTCCTATAGGTGTGTTTGGAAAAGATTCTTCAAATTCATCAATAAGAGATCCCATAGACCAAGGTCTAAAAATCTCGTCAATTATAGCATCTATTTCTCCAAGACTTGATGAATAATATGGAAAAAGATCATTGATTCCTAAAAAAATTGTTATTACATCCGGCCTTTCACCTCCTAATAATTCTTCAATATATCTTTGAATATCAACTCCTGGATAATCACCGTAAACGAAAGGGCTAACAAGAGAAGAACAGAATTTATACCAAGTCCATCCCCCTCTACCTTCATGAAATATGCCGTCAATACTATCCTGTACTGTATAGTGTTGCGTACCAAGTAATTTCACAACATTACCAGTAGATTCAAGAAATTCTTTGCAGTATCTTTCATATATACCCGCATAGGTAAGACTATTGCCTATAAAAAGGATTTTCAAAGTATCAGGAAAGTGAACATTATTGTCAGTTACAACTATTCGAGTATTTTTTGATTCTAATAAATTCCCCAGCGAATCTTTAATCTGAAGTTCTAAACCGTAATTACCTACCGGTAGTGAATCAAGATTGTACCGCATTGAATCAGCATAACCAACTGGACAACTCACATTATATGAATACATTTCAGGAGTTTGTGTCAGTATAACATTGTTATAATATACAGAATAATTACTTGAAGTTGTTGTATAAATATACTCAGGAAGTCTAAGGTAAAGTGAGTCAGTTTGAGAATAGACGGAAATAGTAATTAAAGAAAATATTGTTAAAATCAAATATTTAATCATTTTTATATCCTGCTTTAATTTCTCTGATCACTCTACACGGATTTCCGGCGGCTATTACATTTTCAGGAATATCCTTTGTTACCACGCTGTTAGCCCCGATCACCGAATTTTTCCCTATCGTAACACCCTTCAGTACGACTGAATTCAGCCCGAGCCAGACGTTGTCCTCTATCACTACCGGTTTTGGATCCGCAGCCTTATTTCTTTTATCAGGATCGATCCCGTGCCAGTCATAATCGGTAATTGTCGTGTTGGCGCCACAGAGAACATTTTTTCCTATTTTTATGCTCCCTGCCGCGGCTATTACTGTACCGCTGAACCCGGAGTTGTCCCCTATCAGAACTTCAGCGTTTTTTCTTAGAGTTGTAACAATACATTTTCTGTTGATCCCGACTAGGTTGGATGAGAAATCTGAACGGAATGAACAATTTTTCCCGATCTTAATTCTGCTGTCCACCATTCTGATCACAACAGGAAGTCCGTAACATTTTATTCCTTTAACGCAGCCCACTCCTCTCAAATAAAGTGATATCTTCATCCAGATCGAGCAAAATATTCTGTATATATTCAGCCTAATAAACCTCAATCTGACGAAAATATATCCTCTAATATCTTTCATACTTTACTGTCCAAAAGTCTTTCTAGATAAATCCTATAATACGAGTTTGGCATTCTATCGATTATCTTTTTCAATCCATTTTTATTAATAAAACCAGTCTGATATGCCGCTTCTTCGATACATCCTATCTTAAGACCCTGCCTCTGCTCGATCGATGCGATAAATGTGCTGGCGTCAAGAAGTGAATCCGGAGTTCCGCTGTCCAGCCATGCTATTCCTCTTCCGATCTTTGCGACATTTAGATTTCCCTCTTTAAGATAGGTTTTGATAAGATCGGTTATCTCAACTTCTCCCCTTGCTGAAGGTTTTAATGACTTTGACCTTTCAACGCACGAATTGTCAAGTATATACAGTCCCGGCACAGCGTAATTAGATTTAGGTTTATTCGGCTTTTCTTCTATTGAAACGGCCTTACCTTTATCGTCGAATTCGACCACTCCGTATCTTTCGGGATCTTTTACATAATAGCCGAATACTGTGGCAGTTTTATTCTTCTTTACTGCTTCCCTGAGAAAATCCAGGGTTCCGTAGAAAATATTGTCGCCCAGAATAAGAAAAGCGCTGCTGTTACCAATGAATTTTTCTCCGATAATGAAAGCCTGAGCGATCCCTTTAGGCTCCGGCTGAAGGGCATACTCGATCTTTAACCCGATATGAGAACCGTTCCCGAACAGTTTTTTATAGTATGGAAGAGTTTCCTTATTTGAGATTATCAGTATTTCGCTTATGCCTGACAAAATTAGAGTGCTTAGAGGATAATAGATCATTGGTTTATCGTAAACCGCAATGAGCTGTTTGCTGTACAGGCTCGTCATCGGATACATTCTGGTTCCTGATCCGCCAGCAAGGATTATTCCTTTAGTTTTCATACTCATGACCTCACTTCATGATAAGTTCCGTTTTTGATAGCCTCTATCCACCCTTTATTGCCGATATACCAGTCAATCGTATCTTTTATTTTATCGTCGAATCTGAAAGCGGGTTCCCAGCCGAGTTCGTTCTTTATCTTTGATGCATCTATCGCATACCGCCTGTCGTGGCCTAGCCTGTCTTTTACATATTTTATCAGCGAATGAGGCTTTTTTAAATGATCGAGTATCATTTTAACGATATCAATGTTCTTCATTTCGTTGTTGCCGCCGATATTGTATACTTCTCCTGCCCTTCCGTTCTCAAGGACTTTCATGATCGCTGAGCAGTGGTCTTCAACATACAGCCAGTCCCTTATCTGCATACCGTCACCGTAAACGGGAAGTTCTTTATCTTCAAGTGCATTGGAGATCATCAGCGGTATCAGCTTTTCAGGGAACTGGTACGAGCCGTAATTGTTCGAGCATCTGGTCGTTAAAACGGGAAAGCCGTATGTATCGAAATATGATTTTGCTATCAGGTCGGCAGATGTTTTTGATGCTGAATATGGAGAATGAGGGTCTAACGGCGTATTTTCTGAAAATTTTTTATCAGGATCGTTCTCGGGAAGAGTTCCGTAAACCTCGTCCGTCGAAATCTGAACAAATCTTTTTCCCGCAATATCATCTTTCCAGAATTTTCTTGCTGTGTTGAGCATTGTGGCTGTTCCGAGCACATTCGTTCTTATAAACACATTCGGATCATCTATAGAGCGGTCCACATGAGACTCCGCGGCAAAATTGACAACTCTTTCAGGTTGATATTCCACAAATACCCTTTCTACTATTACAGGATCGCAGATGTCGCCCTTAACAAAAATATATCTTCCGGGAAATTCATTCTCTATACCATAAAGATTCTGAGGGTTGGCGGCATAAGTCATACTGTCCAGGTTTATCAGCTTTATATCATCATACTTCTTCAGAACATATCTGACAAAATTCGATCCGATAAATCCCAATCCACCGGTTATTAAAATTGATCTCATGGCTAATCCCGTAAATTCCTTTCAATATACTCAGAATTTTCGCTATTTTCAATTATTTTCAATTTTAACTAATCTCAAATTCAATATTCTTGAAAATTTGACAGCACCAGTTTTATTTAAATGATCACAATCATAGAAATCTGATTTTATGAACGATGAATCTCCAGAATAATCCCAGAATTCTATATTGTATTTCTTTGAGATTACTGAAATGTCAGAATTGTATTTGTATAAGTTATCCCGATCTATAAATTTTCTATACTCATAGTATTGTGGTACCGAGAATAATATTGGTTTAATGCCCCTGCTCAATAGAATTTTAATAAAATCCTCAAGATCGTTTTTAACTTCCTGATATTCATCTGATAATGATATCAATTCGCTAAAGTAATTAGCCCTGTTAATATAATGACTTTCGCTGAAGAGTTGGTCATTTGTTCCTTCGAAGGTAACAAACCCCTTTATCAATGAATCTCTAACATTAATTCCTTTCTCGACTTTAAAATTTAATATTTT
>DAIMKZ010000150.1:0-3937 GCA_036721445.1 Candidatus Delongbacteria bacterium | reverse complement strand
ATTCATCCGACAGAATGATCCCGAGAAGAGAACCTGCCGATATTATTGCTGTTTCAGGCATTTCATCGTGAAAATATTTAAGCGAAGTGATAGCTCTCGGAATATTCTGGATCTCGTCAAAAATTAGAAGATCGTTCTTCGGGTCTATCTGTTCGTTCAATAAAAGCGAAATGTTTCTCAGAACCGATTTTGGATCAATGTCGTTTGCGAAAACTGGAGTCCATCTGCTTTTCTCTTTTTCAAAATCAAAATAGCGGCAATTTTTAAAATTATTTTTCCCGAATTCTTTTAAAAGCCATGTTTTTCCGACCTGCCTTGCTCCTTTCACCACAAGAGGTTTTCTGTCTTTTTTGTTCTTCCATTCAGAAAGAAATGTCATCGCCGTTCTTTTCATAAAAAACTCCGCGTTATTATCCATAGCTAATATAATAAAAGTTCCGACTTTTTGCAAGGAATAAATCGGAAATAACCGACTTTTTGCGGGGAATAAGTCTAATCTTCATATAAAACTACACAACTGATACAATAATCTTCAAAATAATAAAGCCCGAAAATGTTTCGGGCTTTTAGCTATAAATAATTCTTCGTTTAATTCACAGCAACGACAACATAAAACTTTCTTGTTCCCGAAGTGTCGGAGTCAGTCCATGACAACTCAGTAACCGTCGTTTCCAGCGTCCAGCCTGTCGGAAAGATTGCGTTGGGGTTTGTCGAAGAGTAAATTTTATAAGAAGTCGCTCCGGATACTTCATTCCATGAGAGCTCGGGAGTTGTAGAATACGACAGTAATACCTCAGGTGAAGCCGGTGGCGGATATTGCCACTGTAAATCAGGATATCCGCTGTTGAGTAGCGGGTCTATCAACCAGACAGAAGTAAAATCCCAGCCTGCATTCGTAAAAGTCGATTCCGTCTTCATTTCAGCTCTAGTTTTACCGGTGCCGCCCGCACTTGATGTCTGACCTGATGATTCAACATCCCAGAAGCTGTCCGTGACTATATACATATTTGACCATGCAAGTCCTCCCACATAACTGTCTGAGCACGATACCGCTCCTGAGCTGTAGGAGTTTGTAATTAATGAGAGACTTCCGATTTGCGCTACTAGTCCACCCACTCTCGAGTCTCCGGATACTGCGGCAGTACTGTAACAGTTGTATATCTGTGAACCGGTATCTCCAGTAGAATCAGTAATTTCTCCAGTAATACCACCGACGAAAATTCCTCCGGATACTGATCCCGAAACAGAGCACCAAGAGATAGAAGAAGTATCACTGTAGCCTGTAATGCCTCCGACTTTAAAATTTCCAAAAATTGATCCTGAAACTGAGCAATTCTCTATTACTGAACGGTATAAAGACTGACTTGCGATCCCGCCGGCATAATTTGTTGAAGTAATTGAAACATTTGTGAGTTTAATGCCGCTGATATTTACATGTGAACCACTTATGACATCAAACAGTCCTGCAGTATTTCTGTTTGCATAAAGGCTATCTATTCCGAATCCTCTGCCGTTGTAAGTGCCGGAGAATAAACTTCCTGAAGCGATCGGTACCCAGCCATAATATCCTCCGGATCCGTCAGGGAACCATGTGTGAGTCGGAGCTGCATTAATATCATTTAATTGTACATAATTTGCCGACCATCTTACCGTAGTGCTGGGTGTCGGAACAACCGAGTCAGGAGCAGCGATCCAGTAAAGATTTTCAAGACTGGCAATCTGATATTTACCTTCATATAAAGCTGGTTCAACAGCCGTTTGAGAAAAGACCAGCACTGAAACTGTCAGAACGAAAAACAAACTGAGATGCCTTTTCATTCAAATCCTCCTCTTTACAATTGTGTGTAATATATATCGACTTAGTTTTTCAGGCAACAATTTTTCCAAATATTTGTTTGAAATTACACTTCAAATAGCTTACTATTCTTCTAAATAATATTTACGGAAGAGATGACATGACCTTACAAGAATACATTTCCAGCATCAGCACGAGATATAAACTCGGGAACGCGACCGAGCACACTTTTCGGGGCGACCTTCAGCAGTTTATCGAAAGCATGGAGCCGGGCGTAAGAGCGACGAACGAGCCCAAGCGGCAGAAGTGCGGAGCGCCTGACTTTATCCTGACGCGGAAAGATATTCCGGTGGGATTTATCGAAGCGAAGGACATAGGTGACACCGACCTTGACGGAAATAAGAAAACCGGCAACAAGGAGCAGTTCGACCGCTACAAAAATTCACTCAGCAACCTGATATTTACCGACTATCTCAGCTTTCACTTTTATTCCAACGGTCAGTTCAGCCAGAAGATAAGCATCGGAGAAGTGCGGAACGGTAAGATCGTGCCTTTAACGCAGAACTTTGAGAGCTTTACATACTTATTGAAATATTTCTGTACGCATATCGGACAGACGATCACAAGCTCAAAACAACTTGCCGAAATGATGGCGAACAAAGCGCGTCTCTTAGCTGACATTATTGAAAAAGCTCTGCTTTCCGACGAAGAAACTCAGGAGAACAGTACGCTCAAGGATCAGATGAACGCCTTCAGGGAGATCTTAATTCACGACATCACGCCCAAAGGTTTCGCGGATGTTTATGCTCAGACCATAGCCTACGGAATGTTCGCTGCCCGCCTTCACGACACCAACCTCAACAGCTTCAGCAGACAGGAAGCGGCCGAACTCATACCAAAATCAAACCCTTTCCTAAGGAAATTATTCAATTACATTGCCGGACCCGACCTTGACGACAGAATAAAATGGATAGTTGACAACCTCGTAGAAGTATTTTTAGCCTGCAATGTTGAAGAACTGCTCAAAGACTACGGCAGGGACACAAAGACCGAAGACCCCGTCATCCACTTTTACGAAACATTTTTGTCCGAATACGACCCGAAGCTCCGTAAAGCACGCGGGGTATGGTACACGCCTCAGCCGGTGGTAAATTTCATCGTCCGCGCAGTTGACGACATCTTAAAATCGGAATTCAACCTCCCTCAGGGATTAGCCGACAGCAGCAGAACCAAAGATAATGTTCATAAAGTACAGATACTCGACCCCGCAGCGGGAACAGGCACATTTTTGGCGGAAGTCATCAGGCAGATACACACAAAATTTGAAGGCCAGCAGGGGATCTGGAGCAATTATGTCGAAACCCAGCTACTCCCGCGCCTGAACGGATTCGAACTGTTAATGGCAAGCTACGCAATGGCTCATCTCAAACTCGACATCCTCCTAAAAGAAACGGGCTACAAACCCGCAAAAGAACAGAGGTTCAGGGTCTATCTCACCAACAGCCTTGAAGAATACCACCCCGACACAGGCACGCTCTTCGCATCATGGCTGTCATCCGAAGCGAACGAGGCCAACCACATCAAACGGGACACGCCGGTCATGGTCGTCATGGGCAACCCGCCGTACAGCGTAAGCAGCTCCAATAAATCGGAATGGATCGAAAAGCTCATGGTTGACTATAAAAAAGACCTCAATGAAAGGAACATACAGCCTCTATCCGACGATTACATCAAATTCATCCGATATGCCGAATCTCTGATTGACAGAACGGGCGAAGGCATACTTGCATATATATCGAACAACAGCTTCATTGACGGAATAATCCACAGGCAAATGCGCAAGCACCTGCTCGAAACTTTCGACAAAATATATATTCTCGACCTTCACGGCAACGCAAAGAAGAAGGAAGTCTGTCCCGACGGTTCAAAAGACGAAAATGTCTTTGACATCATGCAGGGCGTGAGCATAAACATATTTGTAAAGAAGAAAGATAAAAAGAAATCTAATCTAGCTGTCATATCTCATTATGATCTTTATGATCTTAGGGATAACAAATATGAATTTCTGAAAACAAATAATATAAATTCTTTGAGTTGGAATAATCTAGAAAATGAGCCGCCAAATTATTTTTTCGTGAAGAA
>DAIMKZ010000149.1:0-3938 GCA_036721445.1 Candidatus Delongbacteria bacterium | reverse complement strand
CCCATATAGACCATCAGAGAAGGATCCCCGAAAAGGTGGTATGACGACCAGTATGAACTTGTAATTGAAGTGTTAAGCTGTTCCACAGCCATTAGTCCCACATGTTTCATACCAGCCTGAGTGGAATAACCTAACGCCATATTTCCATCGTACATTCCCGGATTTGCTGTATCCAGGGGTGGAGGGACCTGTCCCGAAGCTGCCAGTCCGACACCCATGGCAAGGTCTTCGTCCCAGTATGTTGACATTGAAGCGCCTATGAATCCGATTCCGCCTTTATCGGCAGCATTAAGCCATGCCTCACCAAAACATTCTGCATCACCAAAAGAACCTGTAAGGCAGCAGTTCCCGACAACAAGCGGATATTTACCGGAGTTCGTTAAGCTGTTAACATTGGATATTGAAAAAGAAGGATCTGCAAAGCCGCCGTTGTAACCGTGGGCCGTATAATTGTAGAATGAAATACCCGATGACACATAATTTACTATCTCAGTATTTACTCCTATAGCATCCGAGGCAGGATAATAATAGGGGATCCCCGTGATGTTAACAAGCGTATTGTCCAAAGGATTAAGATAAGTATCGTTAAAGTAATATGTCATTCCGTAACTTATCTGAGGATTGCCGTGAGTAGAGGCGTAAGACCCGTCCACTCCTGCAACTCCGACAACATTGGAAAGATAGCTCAGATCGGCTCCTGTTGTGAATTGTGTTTTTTCGTACCATATCGTTTTGTCTACCTGAGCCGCCAATTCAGCTTCTGATCTGACAGAGAACCTTCCGACATAGATTGAAGGGATCCTGTTAAAGTTGCCCGTAGCACCTATAACTCCGTAAAGCAGATCGGATCTTGTTACGCTTCCGGCGGACCCCAAAAGCGGATTGATTTCGGAAAGAACACCGTATGTTCCGTCATGATCACCGACAATAAGCAGGAACGACGGTTTGGGGCTCAAACTTCCGTACTGACTTTCCACCCACGCATCATTCACGGATATTGAAGATGATGAAGAAACGAAATTAGTTATTACATTGAATCCTTTCTGAGTCTTCCAGTCAATAAATTCCTGCAGCTTGGAGTTTCCTTCAAGGTTTGAGTTAGCGAGGATCAGGTAAGTTACCGGATACTGAACCAGATCGCTTTTTAGAGGGGAAGGTTTAATGTTTATAAGTTTCGAGAACGCGTTCTCAAAGAACGGAGAATATTGCTCAGTCATTTTCTCGTAAATTCCGCTTCCTTTCCCGTTGTATTTTATCTCCGCCCTAATATTAGTTCTGATCAGTAAAGAGTTTGCAGAAGGATTATAGGTCAATGGTCTGATCTGAAGCACTCCGATATCCACGCCTCTCATGTTTCCGCTTTTAGTGATCGATGCGGATTCGTAATCTATGTAAGACTTGGAAACATAAGCATCATCGTTGTATATGAATTTTCTGTCTTCAGGTTTGGAGTTTTTTGGATATCCCGGTTGCGAAGGATACAATTTCGAACTTATACCGAAATCTCCTAGGAACAGCTCTTTTTCGTCATACGATACTATTTCAACTGACGGTTCAGATCCTTCTGGAAGGCCGATAAGTTCTCTAAAGACCGGCAGTTCAGGTTCTCCAATATTTTGCGAGCTTTGCGACCCGCTGAAACCGATCTTCACGAACTCTCCTTTTTCTGTCATAATGGGATTTTCAGACAACTCGCTGACTGAGAATTCTATTGTAAATCCAGAGGGGTTCTCAGAGATTATTCTGTATCCGGTTTTTGAATTTTCAGTAAGTTTTAGATCTCCCGCAAAAAGTGTTATAAAGGCTGCAGAGATAATGACCGCAAATATTTTTTTCATAGAAAACTCCATATATTTTAGACAAATATAAGCATATTGAAATGTAAAAACAATGTCATTGTTCATATAATTATATTGCTCAAGCGACTGTATTTAGTTAAATTTACTCTTAACGCTAAAAGAGGATCAGACGGTATGGAAAACAATCAAAAGAACCTGGTGTCGATATTCATTCCCGCATACAACGAAGAGGGTAACATTCCGGCCTTGTTCGAAAAGATCAGCCGGATAGCTGAAAATGATCATTCTCACAGTTACGAACTCATAATTGTAAACGACGGTTCAACCGACAATACTGCCGGAAAGATAGAAGAAGGTAGAAATAAATATGGTTTTATAAGATCGTATTCTCATAAAAAGAACCTTGGACTGACTGAAGCCATGAGGACAGGATTTCCTGAATGTAGAGGTGATCTCGTTCTGTTCCTTCCCGGAGATCTGGAATGTGATCCTGAAGAGGATGTTCCCCTTCTTCTGGAGAAACTTGAAGAAGGATATGACCTTGTGACGGGATGGAGACAGGGCAGGAACGACGGCAAGATGCTTGCCTCAAAAATATACAATGTCGTTTCGAGAAATCTTTTTAATGTAAAAGTTCACGACATGAACTGGATCAAAGGTTTCAGAAAATGTGTTCTTGACGATCTGGAGTTAAGGTCAGACTGGCACAGGTTCATAGTAATGATGGCGGCGAACAAAGGCTACAGGATAGGTGAAGTTAAAACAAAATGGCACCCGAGAAGGCACGGAAAGTCCAAGTTCGGACTGATGCGGTTCCCAATATCTCTGATCGATGTTCTGGTAGTAAAATTCAATATGGTGTTCGGGTCTAAGCCTATGCAGTTCTTTTCATTAATGGGTGCTTTAGCCATGACTGCAGGTTTTCTCGGTCTGATTTTTCTGGCAATATATTATTTTACGACCCAAACACAGATAAGACCGCTTTTTACCTTATTTACAACACTGATAATTGCGGGAGTTCAGCTTTTCGTTACAGGTTTTATCGCCGAACTGGTCGTTTCTCTCAGATCGGAAGTAGAGAACATAAAAAACAGGGTAGAAAAAAAGAAAAATGACGGAAATTGACCCGAAAATACTGATTCTGACCCACTGCTTTCCGTTGAATTCGTCAGATATACCCGGAAATTTTATTTATGATCTCTGTATAGCCTTAAAACAACTCGGAGTAAAAGTAACTTTGCTAACCCAGAAAATGGATGGTGAAAGCGACAGTGATTTTCTTGAAGGATCCGGAGCAAAGCTTGTTTATTTTGACTGGAAAGGCGGATCGGAAAGGTTTTCAGGTATAAAGCTGGGCTCGTTTAAAAACATATCTTCCGTACTTTCGCTGATCCTTAAAGGAAGAAAAAAATTCAGAGAGCTTATTAAAGATAATGATTTCGATCTGATCCTGAACTGCTGGATCGCACCTTCAGGATTATGGAGTTTCGGTGCCAAGACAAAATCCAAAACCGCTGTCTGGGCTTTAGGTTCCGATGTGAGCGTTTATAGTAAAAAGTTACTGCCCAGGTTCATCTTAAAGAAAATTCTTTCACGATCGGATATTGTATTTACGAACAGTCTCCAAAATTCAAGTGAGTTAAAAAAAATATTCAACACAAAAAGCCTGATCCTCTATACAGGCAGAAAACTTCCACTTTCATCAGTTGTTTATAAATCTGAACCAAAGCTGAAACTCGCCTTTGTCGGGAGGCTGGAAAAGATCAAAGGCCCCGATCTGCTCGTTTCAGCGCTCATTTTATCAAATATAAGCAACTTTGAGCTCAAGATCGTGGGTGACGGAAGCATGAGGGCCGAACTGGAGAGCGCCGTCGAAAGCAACGGACTGTCAGGTAAAGTCCGATTTCTGGGAATGAAGAATGTTTCTGAAATATCGGATGTCCTTTCTGGATCGGACTATCTTGTAATAAGCTCAAGAAACGAAAGTATGCCTGTTGTGTTTTGGGAAGCTATGCAAACCAGTACGCCGGTGGTATCAACTGATGCGGGAGATATTAAGCATTACTGCGACCGGTTCAACGTGGGCAGAGTTTGCGAACCCGACGAAAGATCTCTTTCCGATCTCCTGTGTTTTATAAA
>DAIMKZ010000148.1:0-4002 GCA_036721445.1 Candidatus Delongbacteria bacterium | reverse complement strand
TTTTCAAAAAAGGGAGTTGTTAAATATATCAAATACGAGAAGATTGAACTTATCAAGCCCGAGAACTATGATAAACTGATAGACGATCTGAAGTTAAGGACAGGATTCAACATAAAAAAAGCAGAGATCCAGTCCATTAATTTTCTTAATGATACAGCTTTGATCAAGGTACTGTACGAATATCCTGAAAAAGAAAACATAGAATAAACATTAGGTTTTTTTATGTCTGAAAGCTACCGATTTTCTTTAACATCCTGTTATCTGCTTATTATTTTTTGTATTATAGGGATGAATCCGCTTTACTCTAAAAATAATAAGTATTTTGATTTTTACATAAAGGCAAGCAGTGAGTACAATGATAATATTTTTTCCTTATCCGGATCACAGGAATCAACATATTACGAAAATAATCCTGAAGACAATACCAGTGGAAGGTTTGAAGACATGAACTCACTCTCCGACAATATCTTCTCACCCGAATTTGGAATGGGATATAAAATTAATAATCCCTTTGGAGGACGACTTGAACTATCATCCCAGGTGATTTTCAATTATTTCGTTGAGAATGAAAATAAATCTTATCCCGAATTCGGTTTAAACATAAAGCAAACTGTATCTGAATATACAGAGATCCGTCTTGAGACTTCATACATATACGGTTTCTTCAATAAGAATTATCTGTCTGATATTACAGATCTGGCGGGTCCTAACGTCGGCAGGGATGAACGAATATATTCTGCAGGTATATATGATGAATTTGAAGTGACTGCGGACTATAGATACAGTTTTGATCTTAAAGGCAAAGACATGTTTTTTACTGAACTCAGACTGAAACCGTATCTCGGATTTAACTTCAGGAAGTATAATTCTGACTTCGAAAACCGAGACAGAGACGTATTGTTCTCCGGACTTTCAATTGATCTTGAAATGCTGAAGGTTATTGAATTATCTGCAGGATACGAATATGAGTTAATTTCATCTCCCGGAAATGAAGAATTAATCCTGTTCGATGAGATAGAGTATGGCAGTGATGTTAACGGAGATTTCTCAATACGTGCCAATGCGCCTTTATTTACCGAGATAGACAGGTCGGCGGACAGGCATAAATTTGAGATAGGTACTAAGATCGGTTTATTTAAAGATCTTGAACTGGATATGGGTTATGGATATACACAAACAATATATTCATCCGATAACGAACTTGATCTTAGCCATTATGAACAGACAGAAAATTCATGGCAGACAGAAGCATCACTGAAATATAAATTCAGTAAATTCCTGAACTGTGAAATAGGGTATCAGTATGAAAACGAATTTGATGCTGATGACGGAAATATTATAACAAGAAGTCTTACCGGTAAATTGAGATATGATTTTTAATTCGGTCTGATTGAATAAAAAAAAAGAGGCATATAAAAGCCTCTTTTTTGTTTGCTCGGGAGGTAAGATCGTCAGAATGTTACTGTCTGAACTCTGCTAGTCTGTGTAAAAGTTGTTTTGAGAGTTCCCCCTGAATATGTACCTCCTGTGTACAATCCGTTGGTTTCGCTTCCGCTGCATGACCCTCCTGTGTAAACTCTATAGGAAGTTCCAGTATTCAGATCCGAAGATGAGAATATAATCGAAGTGTATCCGCTCGCGGGTGCGAAGGTTAATAAGCTTGTACCTGATGTATTCTCAATATGAAACAGTGTTCCGGCTGAAATACTCCAGGAAGTTGTCAGTATAGCTGAATTCTGCACTGATGAAGTTAAAGGTACTTCCGACATAAATGAATGTATTTCCGACACTACCATAAAACCGCCGTTTACAAGGAAATTCCCGTTGACGTCCATACCTAATTCAGGTTCTGCAGGAGCACCGTGCGCTACAAGGACACCACCGTTCATAGTAAAATTACCGTTACTGTCAACTGTATCACCATTTGATTTTCCGCAAAAATAACCGCCGTTGATAGTCAGATTACTGCCGTCATTCTCTTCTCCTCCTGAACCGTAGGTTGCGTTTAACGCATCATCCTCTGCATTTACCGTTATATTTCCGTCATTTATTATTATATTCGGCGCTTCGATGGATTCATATGAATTTGTAATATTCAGAGTTCCGCCGTTGATATATACACCTGTTGTCGCTTTAATCCCGTCATCTGCGGATGAGATTGTTATATCACCGTTCTCAATCGTAACAGTGTCGTTTGCTCTTACCGCCTTCGCTTCTGCAGATTCTTCGGGATCGGGATCAGGCGGCGGTCCGGGTTTGGAGAATCCTCCTTTAGAGATCACGACATCCGCGCCGGTGGTAGTAACATTCACTACCGGAACTGAAACAGCCGTTCCGAAATTAATGTCTCCTGCTGAAATACCTTTACCCGCAGCTCCGGAATGATTCAGCGTTAATTCTCCCCCGGTCACAGTGAGATCATAATCGGCTTTGATGCATGGTCCGTGATAAACGTCCGTTTCGCCCAATTCATCGGTGTAAGTATTTCCGTCTCCGCTCGACGTTATCTCTACTGTACCCGAATTCATTACGATAAGACTGTCGCAGGAGATACCTCTTCCCGCTATACCGCTGGTATTGATAGTTATAGTACAGGATTCAATTAGAACCTCATTATCCGCTTTGATCGCGGTACAGTACGACGGATCATATCCCAATCCGTAAGGTTCCAGAACGACTCCTCCTGTTGTTGTGATATCCAGTATGCCGCCGGTGATCATCACTTCCTGCCCGGAATCAAGTCCTTTTGACTGGTCGCCTTCAACTGTAATATTTATTGATCCCCCAGAAATATACAACGTGCTGTCACATTTCATGGCGCATTTATCGCTGACAGTATTTAGAATCGCAATGTTCCCGCCCGTGATCTCAACAGTACCGTCGCTTCCATCGATACCGTCACTAGTCGATGTTACATCTACGCTTCCTCCTGTCATAAAGAAACCGTCATTAGCATGGATACCGTCTTTTACCGCACTGTTGACAACAATATTACCGCTGTTTATTTTAATATAATCATCGCTTCTTAGTCCGTGCTCATCTGCTCCGATCCCGTTTATCACTAGAGTTCCGTTCCCTTCAAAGACAAGCTGCCCTTCGCTGAAAAAGGCAGCATCCTGATCTTCTCCATTCGGTGAAGCCGCATATGTCACACCGTCACCCAGAATATTCATAGTACCATCCTCAAGATAGACAGTAACTCTTTTATCTGACTGTACATTTATTGCAGGTCCGTTAGCATTAGTTATATTTACATTATTTAAACGAAGGTCTATTCTGGTACTGTCAGAATATATTTTAAACATACCGTCGCTGGTCGTTCCTGATAACACATAATTTATGTTACTGATATCCGAAGTGGAATTAACAATTACATCGGCTCCTGAAACACTAACCGAAACCCCGAGGAGTTCAAGCGGATTTGTAACTGAAACCTCAGTACCATTATATGTTATATATACCGTTGTATCAATTGAATCAAGATTTGCTACTATATAATAGAACTTTCTTTGAGCGGATTCTGCTGAATTGTATTCATTGGCAGTTACAGTAGTCTCTAGAGAAAAACCCGAATACGGCAGAAATGATGAATATATATTATAACTTACTGCTCCAGTTACTTCATCCCAGGCTACATATACATTATCTACTGAAGCATCAATAGAAACATTACCGGGGATACTGGCATCCTTCTGAATATCCTGAACTGAAGTGGTATCTGAATACACGCTGTCAGGGTTCACCTTCATGCTGAATTCTTGTGCAGACATAACTGAAAACAGCAGCAGTAAAATTAACATGCATAATTTTTCGGTTCTCATTGTTTGTCCTCCCTGATTTTGTTTTGTGTGTTTTCTTCACATTGTTTCATCAGCGTTTCATTTTCGTAATCTTGGTGTTAAGTTAATGTACGCGGTATCAAATATCTAAATGATTCAACAGAAAGTATTATATTTTCAGCGGATAATATTATACTTTCAGTAAATATCAAACAAATTTCAC
>DAIMKZ010000147.1:0-4013 GCA_036721445.1 Candidatus Delongbacteria bacterium | reverse complement strand
TTGCCCGTTTTGTATAAACCGTAATTTCACAGTCAGCAGTTCCGATCTGAATAAGTAAAATCCGTTGTTTTTAATACGCGCTTTATTTCTTAAGCCTTTTATAACAGATGCGGCTTCTTTATATTTTCCGGAAAGAATATAAAGTTCCGCAGTCTCAGTCAGAACTTTAAAATAACCTGAAACGAGAGTCGGGATCTTTTTGACATAGTTCAGGGATTTGGTCAATTTATTTTCGGCTTTATCCAAATTGCCTTTCAATTTCCAGATCATCCCGTCATAAAGAATTTCAGCGTGTTTATGTGAATGATTCTCGCTGTGCTCAAGCATAAGTGACGTTTCCTTCAGAGTTTTCTCAGCCTCTTCGATTCTGCCTGACAGTATGAACGCGTAACATAAATTAAGCATATTATCAATCAGATTGTTTTTAAAATCATGCTTCCTTGCATATTCAATGTTTACTTTAAAATCTTCTATCGCCTGACCGTCCTCATTCATTTTCGACAGCAGAATTGATCTGTTGCCTCTTGCTATGATCATATACTGTCTGAAGGCCGGATTATCTTCCAGCTTCGCAATTAAATCCTTAACTCTGTCATACATCTTCAGGCTTTCGCTCAAATCACCGGAATACTGTAGGCAGTCTGAGTATTTTGAATGAAGAATTATTTTCTGTAAAGCAAAGTTATTATCTTTATATATATCGTTTTCTATCATCCCGCGATATCTATCCAAAGCAATGCCGTAATCACCTCTTTTTACATAATAATCAGTTAAAATATCTTCCGCAGCGACTTTGATATATTTCAAATTATTTTTCTCGGCGATATCAATAGCTTTTTTTATATAGTCCATTTTTATTTCATAATTCTTCCTTGTTTTTAAGAGAATCGAATAATTTATATAGAAGGCTGCTCTGTCTTCATCGGAACAACCGGCTTCGAGCATAATTTCCGCTTTTTTCATAAAAAACATCACTTTCTTATAATTATTCATAATCCGATAAAGATCGGCAAGGATCACATAAATGGAATATTTAACATGGGGTTTTCTTTCCAAAGAAAGATACTCAGCTTCTTTTAATGAAGCTTTGAAATACTCTACAGCTTTTAGCGGTTCTTTTCTCAGACCATAAATCTTCCCGATCTGATTTGTCACTCTGATATATAACTCTCTGTCATATGAAGGACAGACAACTTGAATTATCTCTGAATAATGCAGTCTGGCTGTTTCGAGATCATATTTTTTATGAAACTCTAATGCATAATTAAATCTTTCATTAATGATTTCTTTCGATCTCAGTTCGTTATATTCCTGTCCCGTATCAGAAAGGATCGTCGAATGCAGAATGATGTTTACTTTTTTTACAGCTTCAATTAACTCTTTATTGTTTACAGGGAGCTTCTGAAAAAGGATATCGTTGTTCTTCGCTGTCGTGGCGCAGGAATCGAAAAGGAAATCATTCTCTTTTTCGTATCTTGTTCTTTCTTTCATGAAACTGTTGGATTTGGATGAAAAAGCGATATATCTTTTAATTTCTGTATTTTTAACCTGTGTTATATCAGCTTCTTTTATTTTACTTTTAAATTTATCGGTAAACTTAACGTCAGTTAAAATCCTCCCGGTGAAAATGCCGGAACCGTTTAATAAAGAAATAATTGTTGTCAGAATCTTTTCAGAGCGTTTAACCGAATTATCGTCTGAATAAGCGCACAAAAATATCCCGCCTGCAATATCTTTGAACAAATATCTGTACACGGTTCTCCCTTCAAGAACGGAATATACGGCTGTAGCCTTAAAGACAGCTTCGCTGAATATCCCTGTTTTACCTTTTAATTTTACCAAATAGACTTTTTTATTTCTTTTCACAGGCTCAGAAAGACTTCCTTTCTTATATAACTCTACCCAGCTTCTGATCGTCTTGGTTGTTATCCCGTGCTGTATTGCCAGTTTCTTGATAAGCTTATCGCTCGATGCTTTTTTTGCTATCTCGATTTTCTCCCTGACTGACTTTCTCATATATAACCTCACTCCGCAATATTTTAAACATTATCACATATAACACTGAGCGGCATCGTTACCCTATTTCTACACAATATAGCTTTTGCGTTCCCGATATTCAAGAAAATAAAAACGGAGGAAAAATCCTCCGCAATTTAAATTATATGGCCTTATATATTAAAATATCCATTCTCCGAACACCATCAGTACGACCAGCAGGAAAGTCGCGCAGAGCATGACTATCTCGGGCGTATCAATGATCTTCATTTTTTCCTTTTCCATCTTTACCTCCCGCATTAATAGTTGTAGATGTAGCTGAACTGGAACTGGTACGGATCTTTATTCGAATCGAGTCTTTTGTGTATCGAGAACATATAATTGTCGCCGATCGTCATTCCGAGGCCGAACGATGTCTTCATTGACGCTATACCGAAGTCTCCGACGTTCTCCATAACTCCTTTATCAGGATCCGTTATATAAGCTTCTCCCATGTCGAGGATAGCTCTGAATTGTGTAAGCTCCAGTCCCGTAAATCCGATCACGAACCTGTCGTAGAATCCTCTGTTGCCCACGAATTCGTTGAGCCTGTATCCAGGAAGAGTACCCATTCCGCCCATGCTGATGTACTTGAAGTTAGGTACGATGCGGGAGTCAGGTCCGTCTCCGGCGCAGGTCGATTCCAGCCTGAACAGATTGGAGAATACGAACATATTCTTCACCTTGCTTTCGACGAAAGCGCTGAACAGTCCTTTTTTGAACGAGAAAGCCTGGTCGTACTGGTCGAGCGTCTGTTCGTACGTATAGTAAGTGTCAACAAGCGTATTCAGGCTGTTCAGTCTCCCTATGTACCTTGCGGTCGAAACAAGTTCGACCATGTCGCCGTCGTCGGCATCGAAGTTGGGAATAAAATCCCTGCCGTTGAAGAAGAGCGCCCACTGTGTTCTGTTCCTTAACGAATCGATCTTCTCGCTGTAAACTCCTGCTTTCACTCCGAACTCGTGGCTGTCATCGCCGATCTTGACCTTGTTGATCGTACCCGCGAAGAGTCCGAAGCCTTCAGACATATAGTAGTTGTAGAAGTCCTGGTGAAGAAAGAAAGCGGATGCCGCGTTCATGGCTGATGAAATCTTTCTCTGGTCTTCTGACGCAACACTTCTGTATTCAGATCCGCCGATGATCAGCCTGTCGTCGAAGAACGATAACTTCTGATCGAAATAATATTCCCATTCTTCCATTCTGAAAGCGTACCCGCCTGACGCGTTCATTCTGAAATCTACGTATTTTGTATCCAGAAGTTTGAAATCGGCGTTCAGGCCGAGATATAGACCTTCGACTTTCGAATACGAGATAAAATCTTTTCTGATAAGCGAGTTGTGGAAGAAGAAGCCTTTCTGATCGTCGTTTTCAAGCGTGAAAGGATCTCCGGGACCTTTTATTCCCATTTCGATAGTTACAGAGCGTTTGTCTTTATCTTTACCTAGAATGAGGCTTTTCAGTTCGTCGACCACGAAAAAGCTCGCTTCGTCATCAACTTCGCCAGCCCTGTAGACTTTTCCTGCATAAGCCTTGACCTCTCCCGTTACGGTCCCGGTCTCCGATATCTTCACGTTCCCCGAATAGACTTCAAGACCGCCTTCGAGATAACCGTTTATCTCCGCGCTGCCGTTGTAGACTTTCACATCCGCTTTGAGTGTGTCGTTCTCCGCGAGAGTGTAGTCCTTGAATTTCGTTACCGTATCGGCCGCCAGAATTCCGGTCAGGATCATTGATATGATAAGTATTTTCTTCATTTTAATTTCTCCGTTTTCGCTATTTTACCGTTATGCCGCCGATGTTCGTGTCGATCCTCAGGCATTTTTTGTTCTTCAGACATATTCTCACGTCGTCGTCTATCTCCATCCCCGCTTCGTAGTCGATCTTTTCGTCCTTTACCGACTTCAGAAAATCATAAGACGAAGGGTCTTTGAACCCGAGACTGATCTCGCCGAAATTGATCTCCACGCTTGAATCCTCTT
>DAIMKZ010000146.1:0-4021 GCA_036721445.1 Candidatus Delongbacteria bacterium | reverse complement strand
CGAAACCTAAACATCCGTAGTCGCATGCTTTGTGCCCGCCCGATACGAAGACCGCGCTAGCACAGCTCGCCGGCCCGTAGTACTCGAACCTGTTCTTCGCGTTATCTTTTGTTCCGTTGCAGGCGCAGTAAGCGACCATCGGCACACCTGCCGTAGCCGCGACGCCCATTATAGCGGCGATCTGATCGATCACCGACTGGCCTCCCGGCGAGCACAGGTTCACCGGCGCGCCTTTTGAGACTACAGCGTCCGCATAACCGGCACATCCGGGATATCCGCACGCGCCGCAGTTCGCCTGGGGCAGTATCGCCGATATTTTTTCAACCTTGGGGTCAACAGCCACATGGAAAACTTTTGAGGCGTACGCGAGTACAGCTCCCAGAACAGCGCCGATCAGCCCTACCGAAAGAAAAGCGGTTAATATTTGAGTTGTATCCATTTTAAATCATCCCCGATAGTTTTACATTATTGACATTCCCGAAAATCCCAGAAAGGCCATAGCTATGAGCGCTGAAGTTATGAACGCAATAGGCAGCCCTTTTAAAGATTCCGGAAGATCGGCAAGTTCGAGCCTTTCCCTTATTCCCGCCATCAGGACGAGAGCGACGGTAAAACCCACGCCTCCTGTGAAGCCGTTCCACGCGCTTTCAATAAAATTATACCTTGTTCCGTCAGCCCATGAGCTGTCGATGTTGAGTATGGCAACTCCGAGAACCGCGCAGTTGGTCGTGATCAGAGGTAGAAATATACCTAGCGCCGAATATAGTGAGGGCATGTTCTTCTTCATGAACATTTCAATGAACTGTACAAGTGAAGCGATCACGAGAATGAAAGCTATGGTCTGAAGGTACTGTATCCCGAAAGGATCGAGAATGAATTTCTGAACCGTGTAAGTAGCGATAGAAGCCAGAGTCATAACGAAAATGACCGCCATTCCCATCCCGACAGCGCTTTCAAGCTTTTTCGAGACTCCTATGAAAGGGCAGATCCCTAAAAATCTTCCGAGTACGAAATTGTTTATAAAAATGGAGGATACTGCTATTACGACAAGATGATTAAAATCCATTATCTGCCTCCTTCTTTAGCTTTTTTTCTGAGCTTGTTCCACTGCATGAAACCTAAGATCAGACCCATCGTTAAAAAACCTCCCGGAGGAAGTATCATCATGATCGATCCCTGAAATCCATCTATTCCCATAAGCTGGAAAAGAGGATAGCCTAATAGCGAACCGGTACCGGAGAATTCCCTGACGGAGCTGATGAGAACAAGCGCGATCGTGAACCCTATACCCATGCCGAGAGCGTCTATTATAGAATCGAAAACTGAATTCTTTGAAGCGTACGCCTCCGCCCTTCCTAGGATTATACAGTTCACCACGATCAGCGGTATGAAGAGACCCAGCGACTTGCTGAGAGCGGGAATGAACGCCTGAAGGGTCAGGTCTATCAAAGTAACGAAAGTAGCTATGATAACGATGAAGATCGGTATCCTGATGCTTTCAGGAATGAATTTTTTAAGAAGCGATATGATAGTGCTGGATCCGATTAGTACTGCCGTTGCGGCAAGACCCATTCCGATACCGTTCTCAATAGATGTTGTGACAGCCAGCGACGGACATAGTCCCAGAGCAAGAACGAGAACCGGATTTTCTTTAAAGAAACCCTTCGTCAAATTTTTCATCACGCTCATTCTGCACCTCCTGATTTTTCAACGCCGGCTTTTGCTGCTTCCTCTTGCTTATGCTTTTCCAGAATCTCTTCGACGGAGATTATGTTCTCCGGATCGACATAAATGACAGGGGGCGCAGCCAGTTTTTCCTTTACTGCCGCCGCATATTTATTGATGCTGGAACATACGGCCCTTGTTGTGATCGTGGCTCCGGTAAGAGACTCGACGTTGTCTTTATCATCATTATCGTCTTTCTCCACTACTACTATAAGCGGGTCATCGCCCTTGAACCTTGTTTCGAAATAAGGTTCTTCATCGCCGTACCTGACCGTTTGTGATTCAGCGCCCAGTCCCGGTGTTTCCGTGTGTTTGAGCACTTTTATTGTATTGATCTTGAAATTCGCGTCGGTTCCGACCATGGTCTCGACGACTCCGGAGAATCCCTGCCCTTTTGAAAGGAACACGAACGCTTTATAATTTTTATCCTGCTCGCTTTCCCTTACTTTCCAGAATATCTCTTTTTTCCCGCCTATCTCGAGCGAGTCGGCGTCATATAAAAGTCCGTCCATTTTCTCTTCAGGGAATAGTCCTTTTAACACATATTGTCTTGCTTCGGCCTCAGTAGCAGCTTTAAGCTTCTCTATCTCCGGTTTGGTGAACGAGTTGTAGAAAGCCAGCATTCCCGCGGCTATACCGCCGACAAGGAAGAGGATCGCAGACAGTTTGAAAATATTACCCATTTCGCGCCTCCTTTTAAGCTTTCTGAGGTTTAATGTAGCTGAATTTCTTCGGAACAGTGAATTTATTGATAAGAGGTACGGTACAGTTCATGAGAAGTATAGAGTATGATACGCCTTCCGGATAACCTCCCCATATTCTGATCGCAACCGTAAAAAGTCCCAGCCCTATTGCGAATATGATATTACCTTTGTTCGATATCGGCGATGTCACCATATCAGTAGCCATGTAGAACGCTCCGAGCGCCAGTCCGCCTGCCAGAATGTGGAACACGGGGTCGTATCCCATCAGCCATGTGAGAACGAACACCGTACCTATATAGAACAGAGGAACTCTCCAGTTGACAAGTCCTAAAGCGATCAGAACTATTACGCCGATCAGCAGAGCAAGGAAAGAGGTCTCCCCAATACAGCCGGAAACATTCCCTACGAAAAGATCCCAGTAAGTAACTCCTTTGTCAGCGAGAATATCGATAGTTTCTTTAGTGCCGCCGTCCTTGAGAGCTGTCTTGACAAGGTTCAGCGGAGTAGCAGAAGATATAGCGTCCATAGTTTTTCCTGTTCCGGGTTCAGTCCAGTAAGTGTTCGAAGTCATCTGAACGGGCCATGACGCCACCATGAACGCCCTTCCGATGAGCGCCGGATTGAATATGTTGAATCCCAGTCCGCCGAACGCCTGTTTCGCGATCGCGATCGCGAAAAATGATCCCAGCGCGACGATCCACCACGGCACATTTGCGGGAACGTTGAAACCGAGAAGTATTCCCGTCAGGATCGCGCTTCCGTCAGATACGGTGACCGGTTTTTTTCTGAATTTCTGTATCGCGGCTTCCGTTATCACGCAGGAAACAACGGCGACGAGGATCAGAATGATCGCTTTGAAGCCGAAGAACCACCAGGAAGCGAAGACCGCAGGCATAAGGGTCAGGTTGACCGTGTGCATTATCTTCGTGACCGAGCTTTTGTCCCTTATGTGAGGATTTGCCGATACGATTAGCATTTTATCCATCTGTTTACCTTAATTAAATTTATTTCTTCCGTTTCATTTCGGCGATCTTAGCCTTCCCGACATTGAAATAATGCACGAGATTTCTTTTTGCCGGGCATACATAAGCGCACGTTCCGCAAAGCATGCAGTCGAGGATACCGAGCTTTTCCGCCTCTTCATATTTTCCGTGCTGAACATTAAGCTGAATGTCTGTCGGAAGCAGTTTCATCGGACAGACCGATACACATTTTCCGCATGATATGCAGGCGTGCTCCTCATAAACAGCCGCATTCGTTTTACTGAGGCATAATATTCCTGAAGTTCCCTTATGGACCGGAGCGTCGAGCGCGTACATGGCGGCGCCCATCATCGGCCCGCCGTTTATGATCTTGTACACATCCTCTTTTACTCCGCCTGCGAACTCTATAAGCTCAGTTGTCGGAGTACCTATTCTGGCTAGAACGTTCTTAGGGTTATTGATCGATTCTCCGGTCACCGAAACCACTCTTTCGTAAAAAGGTTTGTTGAGAGCGACAGCTTCATAAACCGCGTTCGCAGTTCCTACATTGGAAACGACCACTCCGACATCCATCGGAAGGCCTCCGGAAGGAACCTCTTTTCCGACAGC
>DAIMKZ010000145.1:0-4032 GCA_036721445.1 Candidatus Delongbacteria bacterium | reverse complement strand
ACTTTCTGAAATGATAACTCAGTGGGACGATAAAGAGCTTTGCGAGATGCCGGACAGCGCCTCGGTTAAAAATGCGGTCGATGTATATTATGAAGGCAGGCAGAAGTATTTGAAATCTGTTCCCGACACTATCTTCTATAAAAATGTTATAGCTCCTACATGGTCGGGAGGCCAGGTCGTACAGAACGGCTGGCAGAAAGAATTTTATGCTGAGATCAAACATCTAAGATCTGAGAATATGAAAACGACCGTCTCAGATGTGCTCAGGTGGGCCGATTCAAAGGTCGCGGTCGATTCCGCTTTCGTTTACGAATACTACTCGGGGTCTCTGAATCCTTTAAACATAATTAATATGAAAAGTGTGCCTGAATTCTACAGAACGAAACTGATCGACTCCGCTTTAAAGACCCTCGGGATACCTACGAGCTGGAAAGGAAGTCTGGAATACTTCAACGGAAAAGATTTCGTATCAGTCGAAACCGGGAAGGAAAAGAAGGAGGAAAAGATCGCCGAAAAGGAACTCAGGTTAAAGATCTATGCGGACGGAGCGCAGGTAAAAGCGGAACCGTGGGGAAATTTCCAGTTCTCCTCGCTCGAAGGCGGAATGATTAATTATTCCTATTTTGACGGCAGCAGCGATTCTTTGGATTTCCTGATAAAATATCCGGCGGATGAAAAGAAGGAACTGTATGTTCAGGCAGGAATAAGGAACACTAACGGAGACGCTTCTGTAGCGGTAAGAAAAATTTCCCAAAACGAGGACAGTCTTGTAATAATGTTAAAAACGCCAAAAGAATACCTTGACGCTACATCCGATTTCAGCGAATCGGACATTAAGATAATAAGCTCATTTTCCGCTTCTTTAAACAAGGGCGGTTTTAAGGTCATACTGATAAGAGGAGTCATACCGAACGAGCCTACGAACAGGATGACGTCTCTTCTGGTTGAAAAAGCTGATGAATTGAAAAGATCGAACGCATCTCTGGTAATTTATACCGAGATCAGGGAAGATGAAGATATCAAAGGTTCAGATCAGATCATAAAGAGAAAAGGTGATATTCTTATTCCGGAAACAGAAGACAACGAATATCCTCTCGTTTTTGTGATGAATGAAAAGAATAACGTAATTTTCTCCTCCAAAGGTTATAATATGAACATAGGCGACCTGATCTTAAAGAAAATAAAAACTAAATAACACAATTGAGTTATAGACTTAAATACATTATATTACACGCGTTTGCGGAGAAAGGGTCGTGAAAAAGAAAAGAAAGCTAGGGCCTGTGATCGTATTCATGGGGATTGTCATACTGTCAGCAGTTCTTTTTTTCGGCGGAGAATATTCGATATTCAGACTCCTAAAGCTTAAAAAAGAGAAAGCTGGTGAGCAGAAAGAAGTGACCGAACTGAAAGAAAAGATTGCTAAGCAGAAGGAAACGAACGAACTGCTGATGTCAGGCGATTCTCTTGAGATGGAAAGAAAAGCGAGAGAGCGCGGGATGATTAAGGAAGGTGAAACGATATATATATATGAAATAGAAAAGGAGAATTAAAATGGGATTCAATCTGAGGAACAGAAATTTTCTCAAACTTCTGGACTTTACACCGCAGGAAATAAGATTTCTGCTCGAACTGTCCGTTGATCTTAAAAAAGCCAAGTATGCAGGCACTGAAGTTCAGAGGCTGAAAGGCAAGAACATAGCTCTGATCTTTGAAAAAGCCTCAACGAGAACAAGATGCGCTTTTGAGGTCGCGGCATACGATCAGGGCGCTCATGTGACCTATCTCGGGCCTTCAGGTTCGCAGATCGGCTATAAGGAATCCATGAAGGATACCGCAAGGGTACTCGGCGGGATGTACGACGGCATAGAATACAGAGGTTTCGGCCAGAGTGTGGTGGAAGAACTTGCAAAATATGCGGGCGTTCCTGTTTGGAACGGACTTACGAACGAATTCCACCCCACCCAGATACTAGCCGACATCATGACGATGATGGAAAATTCAGACAAACCTCTGAACCAGATATCATACTGCTATCTCGGCGACGGAAGGAACAATATGGGGAACTCCCTCATGGTCGGAGCCGCCAAGCTCGGAATGGATTTCCGCATGGCCGCGCCGAAAGACTGTCAGCCGGAGAAGAAGCTTCAGGACGAGTGCAAAAGAATAGCTAAAGAGACCGGTGCAAGAATACTGATAACAGACGATGTCAAAAAAGCTGTCAAAGGTGCCGATTTCCTTTATACGGATGTATGGGTATCGATGGGTGAACCTGAAGATGTCTGGCCGGCAAGGATCAAGCTGCTTAAGCCTTATCAGGTAAACAAGGAAGTTGTTAAACTGACCGGCAATCCGAACGTTAAATTCCTTCACTGCCTTCCTGCGTTCCATAACAGGGACACTGTGAAAGGCGAAGAGATATATAAGAAGTACAAGATAGACGCAATGGAAGTGACGGACGATGTTTTCGAATCCGAAAACTCGCTTGTATTCCAGGAGGCTGAGAACAGGATGCACACGATCAAAGCGGTAATGGTCGCGACCCTGGGAAGCTGATAAAAAAGCACAGGCTCACGCCTGTGTTTTTTTTATGGTTAAACTGAAAAGGAGAAATGATGGGCATAAGGGCAGGTATAGTCGGACTTACAAATACAGGAAAGACAACAATATTTAACGCGCTCACATCATCCGAAGCGGAATCGACAAATTATTCATTTTCCACGATCAAGCCGAACATTGCTTCAGTGGACGTGCCGGACCCGAGAGTGGACGAGATATTTGCGCATGTTACAAGCGCGAAGAAAGTATACAACCACATGGAAATAATGGATATCGCCGGCCTTGTGCGAGGCGCAGGTAAGGGCGAAGGTCTCGGGAACAAGTTCTTAAGCGATATCAAGCTGGTGGACGCCATCCTGCATGTGGTACGCTGTTTCGATGACGAGAATGTCGTACATGTCGACAAGACCGTCAACCCCGCGCGAGACATTGAAACGATAGAGACCGAGCTGATCATAAAAGATCTCGAGACGGTCGAGAACCGTATCTCCAAGAATGAGAAACTTGCCAGAGCGCGGAACAAAGAAGCGATGGACCTTATGCCTTTGTATGAAAAACTGTTCACAAAAATGTCTGAGCTTGAGCATCCGAGAGTTCTGGAGCTTTCGGAAAGGGAAATCGAACTTCTGAAGGACATGAACCTTCTGACTTTGAAACCGGTCATTTTCGTATGCAACATTTCGGAGGATGAACTGGTTTCCGGGAAAGATTCAGATTACACAACCTCTGTCAGGGAGATCGCTTCAAAAACAGGCTGCGGAGTTGTTAAGATATGCGGAAAGATCGAAGCGGAGCTTTCAGTTCTGTCAGATGATGAAAAACAGGAATTTTTGAAAGATTACGGGCTTGAAGAGGCGGGACTGAACAACCTGATAAGAGAAACATACAGCCTTCTCGGTTTGAGTACATATCTTACTGAAGGCGAGATCGAGGTCAAGGCATGGAATATCAGGCGCGGAATGACAGCACCTCAGGCAGCTGGAGTAATTCATACTGACTTCGAGAAAAAATTTATTAAAGCAGAAGTTATTTCGTATTCAGATTTCGCCGAATGCGGTTTCGACAGGAATACGGCCAAGGCTAAAGGTAAGGCCAGGCTTGAAGGAAGGGACTATGTGGTTCAGGACGGAGACGTAATAATATTCAGATTCGGAAAATAAATGGAACTTGAAGTCATCAGGCATAAAACAGCCGGAAATTTTTTCAGAGAATTCTGCCCGTCAGAAGTTGAAGCGGCTTACTCATATCAGCTTCAGAGGATGTTCGAATCCGGAGCTGCCAGGGAAGGCGACTACTTTGTAGTTAAAGACACCGGTATTCCGTATCTGAGAGTTGAGATATTCAGGAATAACACAAGAAGGCTGTGGGAAAAAGAGCCGGAACTGGGAAGGATGGCCGAAGCTGATGAATTAAAAATCAGGAATGCTTTGAACCTGATCTTTGAATTTCTCGATGACGAACCGTATTATCCGCGCA
>DAIMKZ010000144.1:0-4057 GCA_036721445.1 Candidatus Delongbacteria bacterium | reverse complement strand
AAAAAGATTATATAATATAGATTCTTCAATCTATCATATTGTTGCAAGAAGAGAGAATAAGCTTATTCTTTTTGAAACAGATTACGATTTTATAGATTTAAATAAAATAAATTCTGTTAAAGCTTCAAAGGCTAGTTTGCACTTTGAAGATGGTAAGAATTCATATACTTTTAGTTTCTCGAAGAGTACACTATTCAGGAAATTTGAAATCACAGATGATAGTTATATTTTGCCTGTAAAAATTGCAGATGATCCATTTAATCTAATTCTTAAATTATTATCTGTCAAACCGAAGAAACTTATATCGAAATCAAGTTATGTAAAAGGAAAGAATTATATTGTATTACCACTTTACGGATATAAAAATCAAAATGAAAAGTTTGTTTTTGAGAAAAGCGGTATTAATCAATGGAATGCAGGAGGAAGGGCTAGAGATTATGGTGAAATTTATATCCCAATACCAAAAGAAATTCATATTAAATATCCAGATTTTTTTCCTGGTCGCGAAATAAAGTTTAAGTTAACGGTTCCTTCAGGAGAAGAATTGAATGCAAAAGTATGTCAACAGAACTCTAAAGCTTTAATGACTGATCCAAATAAAGCACTTTCTGACTGGTTGTTAAGGAAAGTATTAAGATTGAAAGAAGGCGAATTAGCTACGATTGAAAAATTAAGAGAGTTAGGATTTGATAGTGTGATTATCTCAAAAAACAATAAATCAAATTATAAAATTGATATCATGAAGCTGAATTCATATGAAAGATTTATTTTATCAGAAGATGAGATAATATATCCTAATGACTTTATGTTTGATCTTTTCGAATCAAATGACAATATTCTTGCGTAGAATATTGTTATAAAATAAAAACACCACCTACGCTCCCATTCGGGAATTCGGTGGTTCGGTTGTAATTTACATCGAAAGTTCGTTATGATCAATAGTTACTTCCCGTTTGACATCTCACTCTCTTTTGAGTAATTTACATCTGACGGATATTTAAAGTTTTAAAATAAGGAGTCGGCTATGAAGGTCAGGTTTGTTTCTGTTATGCTTCTTGTTCTTTGCGGGGCGGTGCTGGCGCGGATCAACGAGTCTTCGGATGATCTCAAGAAAAGGTACGGCGTGATACTGCTCAAAGATTACGGTATGGGCGATTATTATTATATGGACGGTTTTCTGGTGAACGCGATCATGAAGGACGGCAGGTCGGTGTATATCAGCTATCAGATGAAAGCTCCGGGGCAGTTCGAGGCTATTGTGAAACCGACGGCGTCGGGTGCTTCGACCATTAAGACGTATGTGGGTCTCCCGAACGTTCCTCTGGACGGCATGGACATCGAGGCTCTGCTGCTGATCAATCTGGGCAAGGACTTCGAAAGGGTTCCGGAAAGGTCGTCGGATACCGTGGATTACTACAGGAGCGGGAGCGGTACTCTAGTGGCGGTATATTCCAAAGAGTCGCACATTTTAAGTATAGCCGATATCGTGAAATACCAGCTCTTTATGGAAAGCAGAAAGTTCTAGAATAAATCAGAAAAAATATCGAAAAAGTTGAGGCGTGTCACGATATGACACGCCTCTGCTGTTATATTTCGGAAAAGTGATGTGGAATATCTGAAGATATTTCGTTAAATTGTAAAAGTGGAGTAAAGGAGCGTAAAAGATGAGTAAAAAGAATGATATGATCAGAACGACTGACAGAATGACGGATTTTCTTCTGTACACAACACCGGACGGCAAGATCAAAGTCGAAGTGTTCATGAAGGATGAAAATATCTGGCTTTCACAGGTGAAAATTGCGGAATTGTTCGGAGTGAATGTGCCGGCGATATCCAAGCACCTGAATAATATTTATCAGGAAGGAGAGCTTAAAGCAGGATCAACTATTTCCATTTTGGAAACAGTTCAAATTGAAGGCGGAAGAGAAGTAAAAAGATCGGTGAAGTTTTATAATCTGGATGCAATTATAGCCGTAGGTTACCGTGTAAGCAGTTTTAAAGCGACTCAGTTCAGGATATGGGCTACCGAAAGGCTGAAGGAATACATCATCAAAGGTTTTACAATGGATGATGACAGGCTGAAGAACGGCAGATATTTCGGTAAAGACTATTTTAAAGAACTGCTGGAAAGAGTCCGTTCGATCAGAACAAGCGAAAGAAGGATATATCAGCAGATAACTGATATTTTTGCAGAGTGCAGCATAGATTACGACCCTAAATCGGATATCACAAAAACATTCTATTCGGCGGTTCAGAACAAATTCCATTATGCTATTACCGGGCAGACCGCTGCGGAAATAATAAGTTCAAGGGCGGATAAAAGTAAGCCTTTTATGGGGATGACTACATGGAAGAACGCCCCCCAAGGCAGGATTTTGAAGTCCGATACTGTAATCGCTAAAAACTATCTCCCTGAAGAAGATATCAGAAAACTTGAGAGGGCTGTTTCAGGATATTTCGACTACATAGAAAGAATAATTGAGAACAGGAATGTACTGACTATGGAGAAACTCGCAGATTCAGTGAACAGATTTCTGGAGTTCAATGAGTACAAAGTTCTTGAAGGCAAAGGAAAGATATCGCACAGGGAAGCGGAAGAGAAAGCATATTCTGAATATGATGAATTCAATAAAACACAGTTGATCGACTCGGATTTTGATAAAGAGATCAGAAAGTTATTGGATAAGAAAGATAAATCACAGTAAATTTTTATGAAATTAATTTTATCGGTCATACTGATTCTATCGGGTGCGGCGTTCGGTCAGGACAGTCTCACGGTTTTCAGTATAGCTGATTTCGATTCCCTTTTGACAATCGTAAAAAGCAAAGGCGTGACCGGCGAAACGGGCGGATATAACGAAATGATCTTTATATCCGACAGTCTGGAGCTTAAATACAGAATGCCCCGGAACGCGATGGAAATAATATCTGTATTCGATCAAAGGAAGAAGATATTCTACTGGGCTGTAAAGGAATCCGGTAAAGTTTCAGTTGAGACCAAGGACTATACTCCGAACGTTGCGGAAAAAAAATACAGGGAAGCGGTTGAACATTTCAGGGAAGTCCTGAAAAAAATATCAGGAAATAATTAATCAGAAAAAATATCAAAAATGTTAGAGCGGCTCACTATTTGACACGCCCTCTGTTTTATATTGTCATAAACCTCTCGAATTCGAGAGGTTTGAAAGAAGGGCGGTAAATCCGCCCTTATTTCATTTAACAGGCACCTGTATCTCAGTGAGCCAGTCGTTCTGATCCTCCTTATTCCATATCCCGTCTATGTAGGACTCTCTCGGCTGTCCTATGATCTCGAGACAGTTATCTTCTATCCATTTGAATACCGCCGAATACGTCCTGCCGAAATTCTCGTACGGTCCTCTGTGATAGATGCAGGCCGCTTTATTATAACCTTTCATATCCTTATAGACAATACCGTCCCTGTCTGGCAGCTTTTTGACGACCGCTTCGACTATCTCAACATCAATGTCCCTGTCTTTGCACTCCGGATCGTGATAGATATTGAAACAGTATGCCGGTTCGCTACAGACCGCCCCCTGCTCTTTCATTTTCTCTCCCATTTCCGGGGCCATCGTATAAAGATAATTGAAGTCGGGTATGACCTTCCTGTATGTCGCCGCGATGATGTCGGGAAGTTGTTTTATTGTAACTTTTTCCATTTTAAGCTCCTTTTTTAGTTCGCCTATCCATTTTTTTAACTGCGATACGCTGTTCTGTTCCCTGACAATGCTGAATTCGAGAGAACTCTTTTTGACTTCGAGTATCTCCAGCAATTCCGCGTGACCGGGCCTTTCGTTCAGAAAAGACGAGATCTCCTCAAGCGAAAAACCCATGTCCTTCAACGACTGTATCTCCGATACGGCTGCAAGTTTTTCCGGCCGGTAAAACCTGTAACCGCTGTCCGGATCGATCGTATCCGGCTTTAAGAGATCTATCTCGTCATAGTAGCGCAGGGTCTTCACCGTCACTCTGCAGAGTTTTGAGAATTCACCGATCTTGAGCATTGTCCGTCTCCTTTTGTAAGCTTACTGGGATAAAT
>DAIMKZ010000143.1:0-4078 GCA_036721445.1 Candidatus Delongbacteria bacterium | reverse complement strand
CTATAATTACTCCTTACAATCCATCGCAAAAAATTCTTAATCTTGAGAAAATAGGTATTGTAGATATAAAAGAAAAAACCAAATATTCAAAGCTTGATATGATAGAAATATACCCTCTTATCAAAGATGGTAAACATTTAAAATACAAAATAGATAAAAATATTGAAGGTGAATATATCTCAACTGACGGAAAGCAAAGAGTTATATTCAAAGTTAATGAAGGTCAGTTATTCAGGCAGAAAATTTATCCAAATAGTAAAGGAATGTTTAAACCTTTATTTAATACTGGTAACAATAGATTTATAACTTTCGGTGAAGAAGTAATTTTTGAGACTGATTCTGTGATTATTCAGAGACATAATTATAACGGTCAATCATACAAAATAATATTCAAAAGAATAAATTGAAAAAGTTTACACTAATACTAATTTATTTGTTTACACTCCCAACCACTATTTTCGCAAGCCAGTATGGTAGTATTTCAGGATATTTTCTAGACGAGCATTTCGAAGCTTTACCTGAAGGTGAAATTCTTATTGACGAGAATAACAATATAATAAATTCTAATGAAGACGGTTATTTCAAAATCATAGGGATTGAACCAGGATCGTATACTCTGAAATTTACATATCCCGGTTATTCAATCATTGTTGTACATAATATACAAATCCAAACTGATTCAGATACAGAATTAATAGTATGCACAAAATCTGATGTATTAGATGGTCTTAAGTATGATTACGATGCCTCTGAAGCGAAGATCACACCGTATAACCCTTCACAAAAAAATATTGATCTGGAGAAAACCGGAAAAGTTGACTTTAAAGAAAAATCAAAATATCCAAAGCTGGATTTTGCTGAAAAATATTATTTAATGCAAAAAGAGAAAACGAATCAAGATACTAATACTAAGCCTGATTAATAATAAAATAACCGGAGCATAAATGAAACACTATACATTTGAAGAAGCGCTCGATCTCCTGAAAGAAGGAAATTCACGCTACAGCGGAAATGAAATGACACATCCGAATCAGGACCTGAACCGAATGCTGGAGGTCGCGAAAGGACAGAATCCGTTCGCTGTGATCCTGACCTGCTCTGATTCGAGAGTGGTCCCGGAATTCATTTTCGACTGCGGGATAGGTGAACTTTTCGTTATCAGGAACGCGGGAAACATAGTTGACGAGACGGTCCTCGGGACCATCGAATACGCGATCGAACATCTTCATGTTCCTTTAGTAGTCGTACTCGGTCATTCTTCCTGCGGTGCAGTTACAGCCGCTCATAAAGGTCATTTCTGCGAAGGATATCTCAACACGATACTGCAGGAGATCGACCCGGCGATAGACAGGAACACCGACGGCGAATTCGCGCTCGACAATTCAATCAGGAACAACATCAGTCTTTGTGTCGAGAAAATAAAAACTTCGCAGCCTGTCATCAGCAAATTCGCGGAAGAGGGAAAAGCAAGGATCATCGGAGCAATGTACGACATAACAGACGGCGAAGTGGAATTCATCGGTTTATGAAAATATTGAAAAAATATAAAGTATACGACGGAAAATATTCTAATTTTTTCATTACAGAGTTCGAAGATAAGTTCGGTAATGCGAAGAAGTGGGAATTCCTTGAGCGCGCCCGTGATACGAAAGCTGTAGTCGTTAATGCTTATCATGATGAGAAAATAATACTGGTAAAGCAGTTTAGGTTCCCGATAAATATGTACTCGATAGAATTTCCTGCCGGGCTGATAGACGAAGGTGAAACGCCGGAGCAGACGGCATTGAGAGAACTTACCGAAGAGACGGGCTACAACGGAGAAGTAACTTCGATCTCTCCCCCTTTATGCACTTCCGCAGGAATCACTTCTGAGATAATATACATGGTGGATATTAAAGTTACTTCGTTCGAAGGACAAAAACTCGATGATACCGAAGAGATCGAAGTGCTTGAGTTCGACAGAAAAAATATTAAGACTGAACTTACAGATTATTTAAAAACATTTCCCGACTGCTCTCTAGACGCGAGAGTATGGGCAGCATATTTTGAGGAATAAAAAAAGCCGACAAAGTCGGCTTTAATGCTATGTATCACTACTCAAGTTACTTATATAGCTCTGACTTTATTAGCGCAAGGACCTTTTTGCCCCTGTCCTACTTCAAATTCTACTTTCTGACCGTCTCTTAAAGTTTTGAAACCGTCTGCCTGAATTTCTGAATGATGTACGAAAAGATCTTTTCCGTCGTCATCGTTTGTGATAAATCCAAAGCCTTTGTCGGCGTTGAACCATTTTACAGTACCTTTGCTCATTCTCTTCCTTCCTTGTGTTTGGTGAATGTTGTAAGATCTCTATCATCGCATTCACCGTTACGATGACGAAATATTCATTTTCAGCATTTTTTTTATTTTCATAATAATGCAGAGTGAATAATACCTATATTACGGTAAATAAGCAACACCTAATTTCGATATTATTCAACATCTTTTTCCCAGCTTCTGTCCTTCCGGTTGTACTTTTTTTTAGGCTCGATCACTTTGCCTTTCTTAAGATTTGTACGCCTAAGCTGTTTGATGAGTTCAGTTCTGTCTATAACGACAGTATTCTCATCTTTTTTCTTTAATATCTTTCTTAATTTCTTTTTTTTCAACTTTCATTTCCTTTTCTTCGTGTTCTTCGCAGTCCTCCTTTTTAAGCTTAGGCTCTGCTTTAGCTTTTGTAAGTTCACGGTCTTTTGCAACTGTATCTTTGAACCCTTTCAGTTTGAGATAAGGTTTATACTCATCTTTTTTTGTATCAAGCCCGAATGTCATATTCTTTGCGTGTCCCTCGTTCCACAGTTCAACGCATTTTTCATACTGGCCAGTCTTTTCGTAAAGTTTTATCAGCGACGGAAAAAGCACCTGGTAGTGGTGTTCGTATTCAGCGTTAGCTTTTGCGTCCTCAAGCATCTTGATAGCTTCTGCATCCTTGCCCTGTTTTTCCAGCGCAGACGCCTGGAAAGCGATGCTGTTATAACAGACATGACCTTTTGCCTGAACATGTTTTCCTTCTGCTGTGTTTGCTTCTGATTTAACCGCGTCGCCCGCAGCGCTGACTGATGCTGCAATAGCAAGCACCATGAGCATTTCGATCATTTTTTTCATTTTTTCCACCTCATTTTATTTTGAATAATTTTTTACTGTTCTCTGTTGTTGTTTGCGCGACATCTTCAACAGTTATTCCTTTTATCTCCGCGATCCTGGAAGCAATTATACTCAACTTTGAAGGATCGTTCCTTTTCCCTCTGAACGGTAACGGAGTAAGAAAGGGAGAGTCAGTTTCAAGAAGCATTTTTTCAAGCGGAATGTTCCTTACCACATCTTCCCTGTCATTATTTTTGTAGGTAATATTCCCTGTAAAAGAAATATAAAACCCTTTTTCGATCAGTCTGAGCGCATTTTCCTCATTTCCGGCATAACAGTGAAATACACCTTTATATCTATCCGAGACCTGATCAATAATATCTAAAGTCTCAGTGCCAGCCGACCTTGAATGCACTATCACGGGCATATTGTTCTCCAGCGCGATCTCAAGCTGCCTTATGAAGAATTTCTTCTGTAATTCAAGAGGAGCTCTGTCCCTGTAAAGATCTATGCCCGCCTCGCCTATGGCAACAACTTTTTCATGCTTAATTAAACTCTTGAGCGCTTCGACCTCTGTTATATTCACTCCGTCAACATCGTTGGGATGAAAACCGCAGGCTGCATAAAGCCGCTCATATCTGTCAGCGAGACTGATGCACTGTTCGCTTGTTTTAAGATCAACCCCCGCATTCAGAATTCCTTCAATATCCGAAATGAGAAGCTGCTCAATAAGCTCATCCCTGTCATTGTCGTAATCTTCAAAGTATAAATGCGCATGGCTTTCAAAGAATTTCATAGTTAACCGAGTAGCAGTCTTAAAAAGAAATTAATAAAAGGATTGATCAAAGCGCCGATTAAAGAATAATTCAATATGCTTCCCAGAAGAAGAAGCCCGATCAGAACATACACAAAAACCGTTGATGCTGTAACATGTATCAATCTTTAATTCTACTGG
>DAIMKZ010000142.1:0-4296 GCA_036721445.1 Candidatus Delongbacteria bacterium | reverse complement strand
TGCAGTTCGGTCTGTCGATCTTATTTATTACCACGATGGGTTTCAGGCCCAGCTGAAGAGCGTTTTTCAGTACGTACTTCGTCTGGGGCATCGGACCTTCAAATGCGTCAACCAGCAGAAGAACAGAATCGACCATCATCATTATTCGCTGTACTTCTCCTCCGAAATCAGCGTGACCTGGAGTATCTACGATATTTATTTTATGATCTTTGTAATGAATAGCGGCATTTTTTGAAAAGATCGTGATCCCTCTTTCTTTTTCTATGTCGTTCGAATCCATTATTCTTTCTTCGATCTTCTGGTTCTCTCTAAAAAAACCTGTCTGCTTAAGCGCTGCGTCAATGAGGGTGGTCTTCCCGTGGTCAACGTGGGCTATAATTGCGATATTTCTTAACTTTTTCATGTTCCTGCATGCGTAAATTAAATTAGGGTCGGAATATATTGATTATTTATTGTTTTTACAATATAATTCTTCAGTAATTTTGACGGAGTTTCTGTTGCATTATCTTTTTCTTGCAATACTTTCAAGCGCTTCGATCGCAATGATACTCAAATTCAGCGAGAGCCGCAAGCTCAACAGGTACGCGGTTACTTCGGCGAACTACATTTCCGCATTCACGGTCAGTCTCCTCTTGAGCCTGAGGAATATAAGAATTCAAAATACTGAAGGTCTTTCAAGAGTATTCGGACTCGGCATGTTCGCGGGAGTGCTTTACTTTCTTGGATTTATCTTTATTCAGAAAAGCATTAAAGAGAACGGTGTGGGGATCACCGGAGCAGTCTCAAAGATAGGTATAATTCTGCCTGTTGTCTTATCCATGATACTCTGGAAAGAGATACCGAATTATCTGCAGTTTCTTGGGGTCGTTGTGTCTATATCCGCTATTATTCTGATAAATATCGATCCTGACGACATAAGATCTTTAAAGAGTTTCAATAAGACTATATTATTTCTTTTTCTAATAGCCGGATTCGCCGAGTTCACTACAAAGTTGTTCGAGAAATTCTGCGTAATGGAATACAAACCTCTCTATCTTTTTACAATTTTCTTTACTGCATTCTGGATAAGTATTTATTTTACTTACACAACCTGGAGAAAAGGAAGAAAGATCACAAAAACAGACATCGTGACCGGACTTTCCGTAGGTATTCCCAATATGCTCACATCTTTTTTTTTGATCGAGTCGTTCAGATATTACAAAGCTTCGGTAGCATTTCCTATATACAGTTCGGGTACGATTGTACTTATAAATCTGGGTGGTATATTTCTCTTTAAAGAAAAATTCATCCGGAAGAATGCTTTCGCGGTTGTAATGATCGTTATCGCGATAGTACTTATGAACTTCAAGTAATATTTAATTGCCGTCCCAGAGATATTTTTTCAGGTCGATCTTCCCTTCTTTAGTAACTTTTACTTTTTCTTTTTCAAGGAGAATTTTTTGTTCTGCGAACATTTCGGCATTGAGTACAGGCAGTTCGCCTTTAGAATTTATTACGCGATGCCACGGCAAATTATGATTACCTGACAGTGTCGAGAGTATCCTGACGACCTGTCTGGCGCTGTTGGGATGCCCGGCCAGCTTCGATATCCCTCCGTAAGTCTGAACTTTTCCTTCCGGGATGCTTTTGATTATTTCGATCACTGACTCTGTGAATTGTGTATACATATGCGCTTTTATAATTTTGCTAATAGTTCAGATAATTTCCATACGACCTGACCGTAACCGGATTCGATATAGACGCCTATCTGACAGAGAAGAGAATTGGCGAAAGCGATCTGTGCAAGCGCGTAATATGCTACCGTAAGTTGTCCGAGGCTGAAAAAACCTATCCCTATCTGCGAAATGTTGACAACGCCGATACCGAACTGGCCGATCGCGATAATGCCTTTAGCTACGACCGGAGTTCTGTTCCTTCTGTATTTGAAAGAAATATGAATAAAAGGTATTCCCAATACCTCGAATTTGCTTCTGTACTCCCAGCCGAATCCGTCCCATTTTTCATTTGCCGGTTTTGGAGCTCCGCACATTGGGCATATCTGGGCAGATTCATCCACTTCATTGCCGCATTCTCTACAAGGTTTCATAGAAAAACTCCTGACTTTATCAAAATAAATATACTAATCCGTTGCTAATTATCCAAATTTTATTTAATTTTATAGCTTGTAATAATTTATGAATTGCCATGAGGTAAAAGATGTTCCAGATTTACAACTCGATGACCAGGAAAAAAGAGGTTTTTAAACCTGTAGAAGAAGGAAAAGTCACCATATATACCTGCGGTCCCACTGTTTACAGTTCAGCTCATGTCGGAAATTTTTCCGCATTTCTTATGGCGGATCTTCTTGTCAGGTACTTAAAATATAAGGGCTTTGAAGTCAAATGGGTAATGAACATAACAGATGTCGGGCATCTGACGGACGATAACGAAGTCTCCGATTCAGGCGAAGACAAAATGGAGGCGGCCTCAAAGCGCGAAAACAAGACCGTCTGGGAGATCGCTAGATATTATGAAGAGATGTTCATGAAGGACTTAAAAACCCTGAAAGCTCTTCCCGCATTCAAATATCCCAGAGCGACCGAGCATATTCCTGAAATGATCGAAATGGTCAAAGTGCTCGATGAAAAAGGTGTGGTTTACGAAACATCGGACGGGATATATTTCGACATTTCAAAATTCCCTAAATACGGCGAGCTTTCAGGTAACACACTTGACGCGCTTCAGGCCGGAGCGAGGGTCGAAGTGAACGAGGACAAGCGTTCCGCTTTCGATTTCGCCGTATGGAAGAAGCTCGTTGGGAAGAACGAGGCGCACATTATGAAATGGGACTCACCGTGGGGAACCGGCTTTCCGGGATGGCACCTCGAGTGCAGCGCTATGAGCAAAAAATATCTCGGCGAAACCCTGGATTTTCATACAGGAGGTGAGGACAACAGGTTCCCTCACCACGAAAGCGAGATCGCGCAGTCCGAGACCGCGAACGGAAAGAAATTCGTGAATTACTGGATGCACAAGAGCCGCGTCGTGGTCAATAACGAGAAGATGAGCAAGTCGCTCGGTAATTTTTTCACAGTTCAGGATCTGATCGATAAAGGCTATACTGCTGACTCGATAAGATTCACATTCCTTTCGGCTCACTACCGTTCCAAGCTGAACTTTACGGAAGAACAGCTCGTCGAATCACAAAAGACCATAGATAAATTTAACGATTTCATTCAGTCTGTTCTTAAAGCTGATACAGTACAGGCCGAGGACGGGATCTCAGCTATTGTAAAATCGGCAAGGCAACAGTTCGAAAAAGGAATGGACGATGATCTGAATATAAGTGTTGCACTAGCATCGCTTTTCGGATTTATTAAAGCTGTAAGAAAAAAGGTCGATTCCGGTAATTTCTCAAAATCCGGAAAAGATGCTGTTATGAGTTTTCTAAAAGACTTAAATGAAATTTTCGTGGTATTTAATCTCGAGGAAAGGAAAGAAAAAGAATTTTCACCCGAAGAGCAGAAACTAATTGATGATCTTAGAGAGAAGAGAAATAAGTTCAGAGCTGAAAAGAACTGGGCTGAAGCGGACAGAATAAGAGATGAACTTACTAAAATGGGGGTAAACATTGCGGATAAAAAATAATTTACTGATCCTGATGGTCTTTTCCGCATCGATTCTCTTTATATCCTGTACGAATTTAAAGCGTCCTGCGATAGGGCCGGAAGATCTTATCCTTGTCCTTTCAGATCAGGAAACATTCGATATGCATAAACCTCAGCTCGAGAAGATATATAACGATCCGATTTTCACACCAATGGAAGAAAACAGGTTTAATGTCAGGAGAATAGATCTGGATGAATTCCATCAGGGTTCGAGCAAATACAGGTTCTTAATACTTCTCGTTAATGTCGATACTGAGACATCAGAAGCACAGTTTATAAAGAAAATGCTCTCCGAAAATATCATCGGCGGTGTCAGGAACGGGGATTACTATTATGCCGTAAAGGAAGATATCTGGTCAAGAGGACAGACAGTTTTGTTCCTTATGGATTCGAAAAACATCCACCTCGGAGGGTATCTGGAAACATTCTCTGAAAAGATTTTTGATATTTTTAACGGAAGAATGATATCGGATGTAAAGAAAAGGCTGTTCGACACAAAATACAATAATAAAAATGCTCAGGATATCACTAAAAGAGATTATAACTTCGAAATTTTCATACCTCACGATTTTGTTATAATAAATGAAGGTAAAAAGAACGAAAGGTTCATAAGATACAGGCGTTTCAATCCGGACAGGTGGCTTACGGT
>DAIMKZ010000141.1:0-4369 GCA_036721445.1 Candidatus Delongbacteria bacterium | reverse complement strand
CGAAAAACGGGATATCAAGAATTACGATGTGACTTTCTTTGTGAAAACCACAGGTGATATCATAAAAAAAGGCACACATGAGTTCCTGGTTAAGATCGTAGATTATTTTACAAAAAATAAAGGATAGGGTTATCAAAACTGTTACTGTATCAATATTACTTGCGTTATCGCTATTATGTGCGGAATCATACAAAACATGGCTGAACGGAACACCCGAAGAGCAGATAGCGACTGAAGGAGCCGACGACCAGCTTGGTTACGGAAGACTCTTTGTGCCTTCCATGTCGATACCTGAGTGGGAACCCGGCATAAAGATATATAAAACGGGCGAAGGGATAGTAGTTGACGGTGCCGCTCCAGGAAAGAGCATATTTCTTAAGCCCGGAAGATATACAGCACTTTACGGTTCGTCAGAAGACCCGATAGACCTGGTTCAGAAACATTTCACTATAAACGAGCATCAGACCGCTGTTTTACAGCCGGACTGGTCCGGTCTCATTGTGAGTGTTATCAATGAAAATATGGAATATGTCAGGATAGGTTATGAAATAATGCACCTGGAAACCGGTATATCGGCAGGTTCAAGATACAGCAGAGAGGAAAGCAGTTTCAACGACATGAACTATACATGGGTACTTCCGCCGGGCAAGTACAAGATCGTCAGACAGGGCGAGCCGTTCAACACTATCGTCAACTTCACTACTTTCGAATTAAAAAAGGGTGAACTTACCGAGATCGTTGTTGTCATCGATGACCTCCAGCGGTTCATAGGCTCAGGAGAGCTTGGTCTTCTCGAGAACTACAGTACTTCCAGGAATGACTGGTTCGACAAATTAAGCCTGAAAGGTTCCGTTTCGCTTTACAGCGACAATGCAGACGGCGAAGGCGAGAATTCAACTGACATAATTTCTCAGGCCAAGATCGACAACAGGATCATTTATGATTCAAAACCGTACTATCTGAATTTCAGGCAGTCGCTTAATGAAGAATTCTCAAAACTTGAAGACACTGAGGGACTTAGAGTCAGTTTCGATGAGATGACGCTCAGTAATACGGGAATATACTATTTTACTGACATTTTCGGAGTTTATGGCGAGCTCAGCCTTAAAACAAAAATATTCCCCGATTATAATTATGATATACCCGAGACCGCATCGGTAAGAATCGAGCACAGGAACGGTACTCTTGATGTCTTGTCGGGGATCACTGAGTTCAAGATATCAGAACCCATATCTCCGGTCAACACAAGCGAGAATATTGGATTGAATTTTACTTTTATTAAATCATCCAACTCGAATCTTTATTTGAGAACAGGATTCGGTTTTAAACAGGACTTTAACAAGAATGTATTTGTCAGCTCTTTATCCTCCGATTCTCTTTATGTTTTTAACGAGCAGGAAGACCTGTATTCGAAAGGTATAATTCTTACTGCGGGAGCGGACTTTAATTTTCCCGGCAATATAACATATACTTCAACAGCCGATTTTTTTTACAATCTGGACAAGTCTGATAATTACCTGATCGGATGGGATAACGATGTCGCTTTTAAAATATTCCGGTATATCTCACTTGATTACATCCTAAATCTTACATATGACCATATAGCTGATTCTTCATCGAACTACTGGAGATACGATCATAAACTTGCCGTAGAATTTTCTTACTATTTAAACCGTTAGGATAATGATAGAAAAGACAGACATCAATACTCTGAAGGTAACGGGTGATTTCAGAAACGACATGATAAATGAGTTTAAAAAACATTACAATGATCTTAATAAAAATTCGTCCAAGCCTGTTATCGATCTTTCTGAAGTAGAGCATGCAGGAACACTGGCCGTAGCTTTTCTGGAATTCATATCACGGAATAAAAAGTTCGATATCCGGACCGGAGAAGGCCTCAGATCAGAAATCGATAAATTCGCAAGGGAGTCCGGTTATGAGAACGCTGAGACTAAGCTCTCATTCATAGACAGAACGGTTGTGACAGTCTCGGGCTTTTTCAAAGAGCTGGGAAGCTTTACTGTACTTTCCGCGGATATCTTCTATTACTCATTAAGATCGGTGTTCAATTCTTCCGGCAGAAGAAAAGGGTCTGTTTTCGAGCAGATGTTTTTAATGGGGAATAACGCTGTGCCTATCGTCGCCCTTCTGTCATTCTTAATTGGTCTTGTTCTCTCACTTCAGTCCGCAGCACAGTTAAAGCAGTTCGGAGCCAACATTTATCTGGTAGATCTGATAGTTATCGGAATGATCCTGGAAATGGGTCCTATACTTACCTCCGTTATCATAGCCGGAAGAACAGGTTCCGCTATCGCCGCAGAAATATCCACAATGAAGATAACTGAAGAGCTTGACGCTTTGAAGGTCATGGCTCTGAACCCGCTAAAATATGTTGTGGCCCCCAAAATGCTTTCTCTGACGGTATGCCTGCCTATCCTTACGGTATTATCCAACCTGGTCGGAATATTTGGAGGTTTTGTAATAGGAATTCTTTACCTTGATCTGAGTTTCGACATGTTCTTCAACCGCACAATTGAGGTTATGACACTGTATTTCTGGTGGCAGAGCATGCTGAAAAGCATTCTTTTCAGCTGGCTGATCGTATTGATAGGTGCGCATTTCGGTTTCAAAGTAAAAGGCGGATCCGAAGCCGTCGGAAAAGCGGCTACTTCTTCAGTCGTTGCCGCCATTTTCGCTATAATAATGACAGACGCGGTACTTAGTTTAATCTTTTATTTCGAGTGGTAAATGGACAACGGTAATGTCATAGAGATACGAGACCTTACTGCGGGATTTGACGGCAGAACAGTACTTGACAACATTTCACTTGAGGTCAGAAGAAATGAGATATTTGTGATCCTCGGGAGCAGCGGAGGCGGTAAGACCACGCTTCTTAAGCATATTATCGGTTTGCTCAGACCTGAAAAAGGCAGTATAAATATATTCGGGAAGAACACACTTGAAATGAATGATGACGAATTCGAGAGCATCTTGAAGAGGATCGGCATGCTTTTTCAGGGAGGAGCGCTTCTCAATTCGATGGAAGTGTGGGAAAACATAGCAATACCGCTTGAGCAGCATACAGATCTTGAAGATGAAGTTATTCACAGAATAATCAGACAGAAACTTTCTCTTGTAAACCTGAGAGACGCTTATTATCTGCTGCCGTCAGAGCTGTCCGGAGGAATGAAAAAAAGAGTATCTCTCGCAAGAGCGATCGTAATGGATCCGGAGATATTGTTCTTTGATGAACCGTCTGCAGGGCTTGATCCCATAACTTCGGCCGATCTTGACAGGCTGATACTGGAACTTAAAAAGAAGCTCGGCATAACCTTGGTTATCGTCACCCACGAACTTGAGTCGATCAAAAGAATAGCCGACAGGATAATTTACCTTCAGAAAGGAAAGAATATTTTCTGCGGAACCATAGAGGAAGCTAAAAAGGCCGGCATTGAAGAAATTGACAGATTTTTCGGCTGGGAAAAAGATTAGAATCAAATCTGAAATACTACATGTAAAACACCGTCGCATCAGCTTGACTTTTATGCTCCGATTTATTATATTTGATACCCATTAATAATGGATCGTAAAATAGCTACGGGAGCATAGATAAATGTCGGGCAGATCAAAGAAATACCAGAATGAAAAAATAAGTGAAGATCAGTCGGTTCTTGAAGAAACTGCTGAAAATGAAAATAACGGAACCGGATCAGACACAGAACCGGAACAGGGATCTGAAGGCAACGGACAGCTTGAAGAGAAAATAGCGAAACTGGAAAGCGAGGCTTTTGAGTACAGGGATAAACTCATAAGAAAAGCTGCCGAGTTTGAAAACTATAAGAAACGTACATCTGAAGAGTATATCAGACTGATAAACTCAGCAAATGAAGAACTGATAATCAAACTTCTTCCGGTACTGGACGACATTGAGAGATTTCTGAAGAATTATTCGGAGAATACTAATGCCGGAGATCTTAAGAAAGGGATCGATATGATCTTCGGGAAGTTTAATAATATTCTCAAGAACCAGGGTCTGACCGAGATTGAAGTTATGAACACGCCCTTCGATCCGGAACTGCATGACGCCATGATGACCGTGGAGAAAGAGGATGTTGAGCCTAACTTTGTAGTAGAAGAGTATGAAAAAGGCTATAAACTTAATGACAAAGTGATCAGGCATTCAAAAGTAATCGTTTCAAAATAGGACGGCATTGATTTATGAACAAAAGAGATTATTACGAGGTACTTGGCGTTGACAAGAACGCAACCAAAGACGACATAAAGAAAGCCTATAAAAAGTTAGCCCTGAAGTTCCATCCCGACAGAAATAAGGGCGATAAGGATTCGGAAGAAAAATTCAAAGAGG
>DAIMKZ010000140.1:0-4460 GCA_036721445.1 Candidatus Delongbacteria bacterium | reverse complement strand
GTTTGAATTCATGGGGTATGTACACTGTAGCAGACGCAACCTGGGGATGGGACTGGTCGACATGGGCAGCTCCAAAAAGACTTGAAGCGACTGAGGGCGGAGCTACTATACCAAGTGCTTGGACAGGAACAGCGGATGTTGTATATGATCCCGCAACAGGATATTACTACTGGACACAGGTCTTTGGAGAAGGCGGACTCGATGAAGGTATAGACGGCGGGATTAACTCTGTTTGCGTCGGAAGATCGATGACTCCTGCAGATCTTAACAGCTGGGTATGGTCTGATTATCAGGATCTCAGATTTGACGGTCTGGATGATACAGTAGGTATAACAGCGATAAACGAATTCCATGTTGCGTACGCTAAAGATATTTACGGCAATGGTACCGGATACGGTATTGTCATGGCTATGGCGCAGGATGTTGACGATGTTATAGACCAGGACTCAATTGTATATGTTCAGAACCCAAAATTAAGCTGGATGTACACGACCAACTGGGGAGGCGACGATTCCAGCGGAGACTGGAGTCCAAACTGGAAATATCCTGCACCGGATATGCTTTATCAGCTCGAAATGAAAGATGTTTTTGACTGGTATGGAGAAACGCTATCTACATGGGATTCAGTCGGAGTGGATTCTCTCGGACAGGCGATCTATGATACAACTGAAGTATTGGAAATGGATGATCCTTTCATAACATGGAACATTACGAATATAGCTACAGAAAATAACAATGTACATGTGATATTCAAAGCGTTTCCGGGTACTACTGCCGGCGGCGGCGGATTTTTATATGGAGCTACTGACGCTGGGTTCAGATCAGGATATTACCACTTAGCAGGAAAGATCACGGACAGCGGGCTCGTATGGCGCGGAAAAGCAAAATACATAGGCTCGATAGTCGATATGGATAAGGGTTTTGATGTAATAGAATGGACAGCGTCTAACAGGAACTGGATGTCTGTCGGTTACGCAGGAACAACTGATGCTGGCGGAGAAGTTCTTTATGCTCAGTGGATAGATAAACCAACAAGCAGAGCCGTAGCAAATCCTTACGGAACTGAAAGTATCTGGCTTGACGATGCGTTCATGACAACTTCAAGTGACGGCGGATGGAGCTGGGACTTTGACAAGACTGTTGATATTGAGTCTGGCGATCCTACCTACCCCATCTGGACCTTGAAGTATGTTCATAATGTAACCAAAACAGCTAATCTTCACGAAATGGGTTTTGCCGTAGCAAATCACGGAACTTTTGATGATTCAACAAATCCCGTAACAATCCAGACTTACGGCGCTCATCAGTATGCGGATTTTGACCATCCTACAGAGCCGGTTGCCGACCTGAACGATTTCAATCAGTTCCTGCACGTCTGGAAAATAACAGGACCTTCAATTGTCGGAATAGAAACCGAAGAAGCTGTTATCAGCGATGGTTTTGAACTGCTTCAGAACTATCCTAACCCGTTCAACCCAACAACACAGATAAGATTCTCGATCGATAAAGATTCAAAAGTAGACCTGATGGTTTATAACCTTAAAGGCGAAAAAGTAGCTACACTTTACAACAGTAAAATGGCTAAAGGAATCCATTCTTTCGATTTTGACGGAAGCAGTCTGAATTCAGGAATTTATTTCTGCAGACTTACTGTTAACGGCATATCACAATCAAGAAAGATGATCCTGGCTAAGTAATCATTTTAACACCGGAGCGCTTATTGAGCGCTCCGGTATTTTTTATGTTTGCTGGAAGGTATTATCACAAGATAGTCTCTTTCAGGAAATATAAAAAATTGAAATAAAAAAAGAGGTAAAAAATGAAAAAACTGCTGTTTTCTCTGCTGCTAGCGATGATACTTCTGCCGATCGATTCTTTTGCGCAGGACAAAGCCGGAACTGCGGGTATGACTTTCCTGAAAATGGATGTGTCTGCCAGAGCTACTGCTTTAGCCGGATCTTTTATCGGTCTGTCCGATGATGCTTCGTGTCTTTACTACAATCCGTCGGGAATGATGAATTTAAAGAACATGGAGTTCGCCGCTTCATACAACATGTACGCTGCAGATGTTCAGTATACATATATGGCGGGAACTTATCCGCTGCCCATGCTGAACGCATCTGCCGGGGTCCAGGTGGCGTATCTTACTACCGGCGACATGGACGAAACAACTCCGTTAAACCCTGAAGGAACGGGAAGGACTTTCGGTGCAAGCGATCTTATGATAGGATTGTCTTATGCACAAATGCTTACTCCAAAATTCTATGTCGGCGGTACCCTTAAGATGATAAATGAAAATCTGGCCGATGAAAGTGTGTTTGTTATTGCAGGAGATGTCGGGACTTATTATAATACGGGCTGGAGATCTTTGATATTCGGAATGTCGATTCGTCATTTCGGGTCTAACTTCACATATTTGGACGAAGATTCTCCTCTTCCGATGCTTTTCGTTTTCGGAGTTAGTTATACGGCGATGGATGACGGTGTGAACAAAATCGTAACTTTAGCGGAAGCGGCTCACCCTTCCGACAATTCCGAGTATGTCACTTTAGGATGCGAATATTCTTATAATGATATGTTCTTCGCAAGAATAGGAAGAAAAATTGACAATGACGAATACTGGATCATGAAAGACGATTCTGTTGATTTTCCTGACAACGCCGATCCTGCCGATCCTGAATTGAACTATGAGGACAGCGGGATTAACTTGATGGGAACAAGCCTCGGACTCGGTTTTAAAATGAATAATTTGGGAATGAAAGTCGATTACGCATGGTATAATATGGGTTATCTGGGCAGCACTCATATGATAACACTTGGTTATTCCATAAGATAAAGAGAATCTTAAAAGATGTCTTAAAAGAGCCGCGAATTGCGGCTCTTTTTTATTTGCTAAATCCCTTAAAATTTGATAGTATTAACATAATAAAAAACGGGTGATTCTATGAAGAAGATAATACTGACGGCAATTATGCTTGCAACTGTGTTTTACGCATTAGGGGATACTGTCGAAAGGATAAACAAATATTCCGGAAAGAACGCTAAAGATCTTCTGGAACTTTATTCAGCAAAAGGCACTTCGGATTATATAAAGTTCATACTTGATCACTCATCGCCCAATGATCTTGCTGTCTTAACACCCGAATATATAAAAAAGAATGTCGATATCGCCCTTAAGTCTAAAGAATTCAGGTATTCGGATATCTACGCCGATGATATTTTCAGACATTTCGTTCTTCCGCTGAGGGTTTCGCAGGAGCCTTTCGAAGACTGGAGGGAGAGGTTCTACAAAGAGATATCTCCGATCGTGAAAGACGTTGAGGATATTGAGGAGGCTGCAATACTTGTGAACATCTGGGCGGAAGAACAGATGACCTACAAGCCGACCCACGGGAAAGATCAGGCGCCCCTGACAACGATCAGAAGGGGGTACGGCAGGTGCGAGGAAATGATGATAATTTATATGGCCGCCGCAAGAAGCGTCGGTATTCCGGTCAGGTCTGCGGGCACGCCCCTATGGAATTTCACCGACTCGAACCATGCGTGGGTGGAGGTCTGGACGCCGTCGGGATGGAAATATCTGGGAGAACCCGCGGACAGGCTGAACAACACCTGGTTCACCCGTACGACCGAAAGGGCGTCTATGATAAACTCGACAGCTTTCGGATACTATGACGGCGACGAAATAATAGAAAGAACGGCAAATTCGACTCAGATGAGCTCAATTAAATACTATACAGACCAGTGGGACAAATGCATAATCAGCATCGACGACGAGAATTCAATGCCTGTTGAAGGAGCCGACGTGGTATTCTACGCTGTATCGTGGGGAGGGATATCTCCGATGGCGGAGATGAAGTCCGACAAAGCGGGTCAGGTCTTACTGCCGCTGGGAAGGGGATCTGTGTTCATTACGGCCTATAAGGAAGGAGTCGGGCTCGGGTATTCGATGTTCGATACGGTTGAGGGTGAAAAGGATATAAGAATAGCTTTGGGTAAAAATACAGAGGTCAGCGACCTTGATCTGAATTTCAGATTTCTTATTCCGTCATCCGAAAAACGGGAAAAAGCGGAAGATAAGAAATACTTTGAAGGTAAATTCGAACTGATGAAGGACAATGCAGCCTTAAAAAGAAAAGACAGGCTCAACAGTTCAAAGAAAACAGTCGAATTCGCTTCGTACTTCATAAAAAGCTACGGCTGTAAGGAAGACGAAAAACAGTTCGGGAAACAAAAGAAATTCCTGGAAAAATGCGAGATCCTGGGCGGAAACGCCGATACTTTCCTGAAAGTTTACAAGAGCATAGACAAAGAGGACAAGAAAGCCCGGAAGCAGAAATATGCTATACTTTCTGAAATGATCTCTCAATGGGACGATAAAGAACTGTGCGAGATACCCGACAGCACCTCGGTTAAAAATGCGGTCGATGTATATTATGAAGGCAGGCAGAAGTATTTGA
>DAIMKZ010000139.1:0-4462 GCA_036721445.1 Candidatus Delongbacteria bacterium | reverse complement strand
CTGCCAGCATATTCCTTTTTTCACCGACAGAATAATAGACCAGCACCTTTCCTTTCACTTTCTGGATCCCTTCGATGCATTTGTCCTTACCCCATTCTACCGTCACAGGTTCCGCAGCGGTTCTGACGCTGGTCGTATAGAGCTTCGGTTCCCCTTTAACGTAAGCGGAGAAATATACCGTTTCATTATCGTCCGCTATTATAAAATCTGATATGCCGTCATGATTTGCCGTGATCTTTTTTACTTCTCCGCCTTCGTACGGAACTGCGAACAGGTCGAACTTGTATTTGAAGAGAACCCAGTTGCCTAGGGACGATACATAGAATCTGTCCGTAGAGGACGCTGCCGTATCATGCACGGTATCGGGCCCGAAGATATCCTCTTTTATATCGATCTCGAGCTTAGCCGCCGTTTTTGTTTCCGGATCGAGCGTCCAGAGGCAGTCGAAATATTCGAAGACCATTCTGTCGTTTTCCCGTGCTATAGAAAGGTCCCGCGCGGACCACCAGTCAAGATCGGTCAGTTGTTCGACCGCAGGTTCCTGCTTGCCGATCTCATCCTGAGGCAGCAGGCATATCTGGAATCTTTCGCCGTCGGAACGCGCGAAGTAGATACCTCTGCCGGTTTTTGAGTAGACAGGATATCTTTCGGTGTAAATACTGTCGTATATCTTGTAATAGGCGCCCGTTGCGAAATCGAGCAGATGAAGGCTCCCGTTCCCGCTGCCGGTCTGTTTTTCCCTGAAAGGATCGCCGTTGTGGCAAAAAACGAACTTGTCGTTGTCTTTTGAAAGGTCTCCGAAATAGTGCCCCAGCGCGTTCATATCTGTAAGACCGCTGCCGTCAAGATTTACCCTGAAAAGCTTGTTGCCTTTGAACCACTCCCCTTTGATCAGCAGAAGAGCGTCAGAATCTTTGAACCATCCGGTCAGCATAAAACCGCCGGAAATGACTTTTTTCGCCTGACCTCCGTTGAACGGTATCGTATATATAGCGCCGTAACCGTCCCTGTTCGTTGTGAACGCGATATGTTTTCCGTCCGGTGAATAAACCGGTCCGCTGTCGTCACCCTTAACTGAAGTCAGCCTCTTTGCCGTTCCGCCCTCAAAAGGGACGATCCAGAGATCTTTTTTATATGAAAAACACACTGTTTTCCCGTCCGGCGAGATCGCCGGGTCCTCCATAAAAAAAGGCTCGAAGGCCAGCATATGCGCTGCAATTACAATTATGCTTATCAATATTAATCTCATAGTTCGCACCCTCTTCATTAAAAGACTGTTAAAATATAAACAATAAGGCAGGAAAAAGAAAAGAAAAATGCATTTGAAATAAATTATTTTATTGTCCGGTGTGTGCGAAAATCCTTTCTGTAATTATCGGAATTGACGTATTTCCCATATTCTACGCTCACATCCAGCCATTGAAGCAGTTCGTTATCATAAAGAAGCTTTTCCTTTGAAACCTTGATCCAGAATTCGGACGATCTGTTCCGGTAAACAAAATCCTCCACACCATCGATCTTAAGGCATTCCTCTTTTTTGTCCGGATTTATCCTTGTAATAAGGTATTTTTCCGTCACCGCGCATAAAAGGTGCCTGCCGATCATAAAGCAGGAACCGTAAGCAACCTCTTTCTTTCTGGGGTTCAGAATTTTTAAAACCTGTTCAACACGGTATAACAACGCTTCGTCGCAAGGCATTCACATGATCCGTTATATTTTTCTTTACAGTTCAAAAAAGGGGACTGATCTCTCTATAATATAACAAAAAATATTTTTTTTACAAATAAAAAATCCCGGGATTTTCCGGGACTTTAATAAGTTTTGATGCATTTACTTCTTTTCGCAGGTCATCATCTTCCATATCACGCCTGCAAGAATTGCTCCAACAATAGGAGCGACCCAGAACAGCCACAGTTGACCGATCGCGTTTCCCCCGACGAACAGCGCCTGCGAAGTCGATCTTGCCGGGTTAACCGAAGTGTTCGTGATCGGTATGCTGATAAGGTGGATGAGCGTAAGCGCAAGACCTATCGCAACGCCTGCGAACTTGCCGTTCGCGTTCCTGTCGGTCGAACCGAGGATCACGAACAGGAAGAACATGGTCAGAACCAGTTCCGCGACGAAAGCGGCACCGGCACTGTAGTTGATCCCGTAAGGAGATTCGCCGTAGAAATTCGTGGCGAACGCCCCGGGTCCGGAAAATCCTGTGAATGTGTGTCCACCGCTCAGGATCAGGTACAGAACTCCTGCCGCTGCAGCAGCTCCCAAGAGCTGGGCGATTATATACGGCGCAAGTTCTTTCGCAGGAAATCTTCCTCCCGCCCAGAGCCCGAACGATACTGCGGGATTGAAATGCCCGCCAGAAATATGACCGACGGCGTAAGCCATCGTCAGTACCGTGAGACCAAAAGCCAGCGAGACGCCGACCAGACCGATCCCGACATTTGGAACACCGGCAGCGAAAACCGCGCTGCCGCATCCGCCGAACACAAGCCAGAACGTACCTATGAACTCGGCGGTCAGTTTCTGCGACATCTTCATACTACACTCCCCTGAAAAGTTAAAGGTTGAAATTTATGAACGGCAGGATAAAGAAGATCGGACTGTTCTTGTTGTAATTTATCAGCCCTATCTGAAAGTTTGCTCCTCCTCCATGAATGATGTTTATCCCCCCCAGCTGAACGCCCGTCATCGATAGCTCAGCCCTGTTGATAAAACCGCTTTGAAGTCCTTTCATATTCTTTGCAGTTGAAAACATTTCACCGAACTGAACTCCTGAGGTATTTCCGCTGTTAAGATTAACAAAGTTCCACTGCAGCCCGGTAAATTCTGATTTGACCTCACTGAAAAATCCGAGATCGATCCCTGTTACATTTGAATTTGCACTGTTGATCAGATTGAGTTTGACACCTTTAATACTTTCACTCTCAGGCTCTAACTGTACGGGATTGAAAAAACCGATCTGGAACGGGGTTTCCGCCAGCAGGATAGCGCTCAGTGTAAGTATCGAAAAAACAAAGAGTTTTTTCATGATCACTTCCTTTATTTTAGAATTTGTAGGATAATCCTATACCGAGAACTTCTTTGAACTGAGTATCCCTGCTTACATTATCGTCGTGAGCAAGCTCAAATGTGAAATTTGCGGACAGATATTCATTTACTTTCATCGTGAGCAGGTTCGACCACGTAATATCGATATTCTGAGGTTTCTGATCCGTTTCTTCATCCGATTCGTAATTTGAGAAAGCTTCGAATTTTGACTCAAGACCGATATTCGTAAAAATTTCTTTCTTGTAAGCCGCCCTGAGATAACCGCCGATATTCGAATCGACATTATCCGCTCCGTCAGGCAGAAAATCGTCGTTCATGACCATGTTGGCCCTGTATGTAACGGGAGAAATGAACAGGCTGAGTTCAGGAACGGCTTTCCAGTCCATACCGAGCGCGGCCAGTATTGAAGCGGGAGAAAGAAATTCAGATACTTTGAATCCGAGTACTTCAGTAGGCGTCATCTGCGATTTAAAATTGAACAAACCTGCATAGTACCAGTCGCTAAACGCTTTTCTTCCGTATTTCGAAGTAAGATCGATCTTGTCGTCGGACTTTACTATGTCGGCGTTTCCCTGCTTTAAGAACCCGTAGCCGAGGTCGAGAGTGTTCTCCCAGATGTTCAGCCCGTCGGAATAGTTGGCAAATACGCTGACCAGAGAATTAACGGTCATTGAGTTCTCCGTTCCTGCTGCCCAGTTCGAAGAGAATGCAGCCTGAGAAAAATTAACAGATACGACACCGCCGGTTTTCCATCCTGTATGTTCAGCAGTTAATTCCTTTTTAAGCGTTCCTTCCGCCTCAGTTGTCTGAGCAAACGATATTGCAGTTAATGTAAGTGAGGCCAGTAATGTGATTATCTTTTTCATTTCTTTTCCTTCTTTATCTGTTCTTTAAAATATCTCTTATCTCACCGAGCAGAACTTCCTCTTTTGTAGGAGCAGGCGGTGCCGGAGGAGCTGCCGGAGCGGCTTCTTCTTTTCTTTTCATGCTGTTCATAGCTTTGATCATCATAAAAATTGCGAACGCTATGATCAGAAAATCGAAAGTCACCTGGATGAAATTCCCGTACTTCAGCGTGACCGCCGGCATGGCGGCGATCGCGTTTCCCGCCGCGTCTACTCCAGCCGGAACGGCTTCTTTCAGCGTGACCGCCAGATTCTTGAAATCAACTCCTCCGACCAGAACTCCGATCGGCGGCATGATTATGTCATTTACAACAGAAGCGACGATTTTACCGAACGCGCCGCCGATGATGATCCCGACAGCCATGTCCACTACGTTGCCTTTCATGGCAAATTCTTTGAACTCTTTCATCATTCCCATGATGATCTCCCTTATTTATATTTTTTTATTCCCCGTTATGCACATGAACATCCATCTGCGGGAACGGGATATTAAGATTATAATCTTT
>DAIMKZ010000138.1:0-4540 GCA_036721445.1 Candidatus Delongbacteria bacterium | reverse complement strand
AAGAACTGATCAAAGTTATTTCAGGAAAGCTGATCGAGAACTGCGACCTGTCAGAATTAGATCTGAACGGGATGGATCTGTCAGGCTGTGAGATTAAAAATGTTATTTTTGCTAAAGGAGATCAGAAGGGAAGAGAGCTTGACGGGCTGATATTTAACAATACAAAGATAAGTAATTCATCATTTGAAGGTGCTGAACTCAGGAACTGCGATTTTGACGGCTTAGGTACAGTTTTAAAAAGCGTATCGTTCAAGAAGTCCGTTATGGCCAGATGCCGGTTCAGGAAAAGCACTTTATCCTGGTGCGATCTGAGATATTCTGAGATAAATTCAGCCACATTCGAGGAAGCGAAAATTGATTTCTGCGACTTTTACAGAGCATTCCTTGTCGGAGTCATAATATTCCGCAAAGCTAATATAAGCAGCAGCAGTCTTTTTTACACCTACTTCGATGAAGGTGCAGCGATCAGGATGGAAAACATCGCAGGAAGAAAACTTCTTCAGCAGGACGAACCGGCTTACAGAAAATTCCTTGTCGAGTGGAACACATACGGAACCGGCGTCAGAAATAACGAACAGAACAGGATCTCTGACTGGAGCCCGGATTCATCGCTTAAAGCAAGGTATGCCGATGCAGAGGATATTTATAAGACTCTGAACGGTCTCTGGATGAGCAAAGGATATCTGGCTGACGCGAACTGGGCTTATGTTATGGGCAGAAAGATGGAAAGGAAAAGGATGATCGCTGATCTTAAGTCCGGAAATGATAGTACTGCTCAAAAATTGAAGCTGTTTCTGCAGATATTCTGGAATTTGATATCTGACGCAATGTTCGGGTACGGTGAAAGCATCCTGAAAATGATCATATCTTATGTTGTTGTTATATTTATCTTTGCATATTTCTATTACCTGATCCCGGAAATATCCCTTTTTACATACAACAGAGCAGTTGAAGTCAGTTTGAAAAATATGGTCGCAATGTCTTCAGACGAAGTAACGGGAATTTCACCGCTTGTTGACTTCCTTAATGTGCTTCAGACAACGATAGGAATACTGATCACGGGTATATTCGGTTTTATTCTCGGCAACAAGATCCGGAATCAGTAGATCATTTGCTCAAGATGTAAAATAAACAGGGGTGAAGCATGGCAGGACTTATATTTTTACGCACAGGCGATCTGGAAGCTATGCGGAATGATCAACAGGGACCAGTTAACAAAATACAAGATAGACATGAAAAATGAATAGTTCAGTTTAAATGCTGTGCCTGAGGTTGCTGGGGAAAATCCTAAACCGCCTTGTCGGCGAAATAGTATTCGAGTACTCTGAAAGGTTCCTCTACATCCGAAAAATTGTATGATCTGCCCTGAGCGTCGGTTCTGTTCTGACTGTAGAGGTTATAATTGCCCTTCAGGATGAGCCAGTAATTGTAGAAAGGGTAGTTGCTGAGAGTGAATTTGTGACCGAAAGCAAGTGAAACGATTTTAAGGCTCTGCTTAGATTTGATCAGGTCGGTCCTCGCTGTCTTTTCGAATTCTTCGGAAGAGCTTTCAGGCATGTATTTCTTAATGAATTTATCGTCAAAGTGGAGAAGTGAAGTTTTTAGTACTTTCTTCTCGAACAGGGCGTCAACTGCTTTCTCGGTTTCGGTTATCAGGTTAACATCGCCCTTTTCACTGACGAGCCTGAACCATGTTTCGATCAGTAAATAGAGGTCGGTGATGTGGAGTCTTTTGGCGGAAATAATATACCGGGCCGTTCTGTATCCTGCAAGTATGAGGGAAACGGCTATAATGAAAATGAGTGCGTAACGGGAATTCATCATTCGCTTTTTCTGATTATATCCGCACCGAGCGCGTTGATCTTTTTCTCGATCTCCTGATAGCCCCTGTCGATCTGACGGATGTTTTTTATGACAGATGTGCCTTTTGCCGAAAGAGCCGCTATTAAAAGTGCCATTCCCGCCCTTATGTCGGGCGAAGAGAGTTCTACCGGTTTGAGTTTCTGCGGACCGGTTATGACCACTCTGTGAGGGTCGCAGAGTACGAGTTTTGCTCCCATCCTTATGAGAGAGTCAACGAAGAACAGCCTGCCCTCGAACATCTTTTCGTGGATCATCACCGTTCCTTTCGAGAAGACGGCGGATACTACCATGATGCTTGTAAGGTCTGCGGGGAAGCAGGGCCAAGGCTGGTCTGAGATCGACGGTATCTTTCCGCCGAAGTCATCGCTCACCGCGGGTTTCTGCGGTCCGGGCACGAAGATATCGTTCCCTTTCACCTCGAACTCTATTCCGAGTTTTCTGAAGGCGGGAAAGATCACTTCCATGTGAGGCGTGTACGCCTCTTTTACGGTCACGCCCCCGCCTGTGCAGGCGGCAAGGCCCATGAACGACCCGGCCTCGATGTGGTCGGGGAGTATCCTGTGCCTTGTGCCGTGAAGCTTCTTTACGCCCTTTATTACGAGCCTGTTAGAGCCTACGCCGCTTATATCCGCCCCCATTGAAATGAGCATGGAGCAAAGATTCTGCACATGCGGCTCGCAGGCGGCATTGTAAATGGCGGTCGTCCCGGGCGTCTTCACGGCCAGCATGACCGCGTTCTCCGTCGCCATGACCGACGCTTCGTCCAGAAGTATATCTGCGCCTTTGAGCTTTACGGCTTTAAGAACGACCCCTTTTTTATCTTCGATTATCCTGACGCCGAGCTTGACAAAGGCGAGAAGGTGCGAGTCTATCCTGCGCGCGCCGATCCTGTCTCCGCCTGCGGAGGGGAGAGGCACCTGTCCTTTCCTCAACAATAGCGGCGCGAGGAACAGAAGCGAGCTTCTGATCTTTGACGAAAGTTCCATGTTCAGTCCGTTACCCTTCAATTCGTCAGCCTGAAAGCTGAATGTGTTCTTTTTGAGCTTCTTCACTTTCACGCCCAGATCCGAAGCTATATTTATCATTATGTTAGTGTCTATTATATCGGGGATGTTTTCTACAACCACCTCGTCTTCCGTTAGCAGAGCCGCAGCAATAACGGGCAGAGCCTCGTTCTTGTTTCCCGAAGCGTAAATATCACCTTTAAGTTTACGGCCTCCGTTCACTCTGAAATAATCGTTCGCAGGCATAACGACTCCTATACATTTCTTCTTGTTCTGACTCTTCTTCTGACTGAAGGTACGGTCTTTTTGATCTCCGACGGCGTCTTTTTTGATTTGCTGCCGATCTTATGAAGCATCCGGCTGATCTTATTAAATTCGAGCACAAGATTGTAATCTGTCACATCGTGTGAAAGTGCGGAAAGCATCTCGCTGAGCTCCGCGCACAGTTCGGATTTTCTTCTTTTTATAAGGTTCGACAGGAGGGTGAGAGCCGATTCGAACACAATATCTGACTTTCCTCCTGTCATCTCTCCGAGTTTTTTTACTATTCGGGCGGCGGCGGCGTCATTGTCTTTTTTTACGATATAATCTATTATCGACCTTATCAGTTCGCAGATCCCCTTTTCCTCCCCTCCGCACTTAGCCAGCGTTACCAGAGCTTCGTCGTACTTTTCCATTGAGGCAAGGACCAGAGCGGATTTTATTATGAATTTAGATGAGTTTTCTCTTGAACCGGTCTTTCTGTTCTTTTTTTCCGCCTTACTTTCAAAAGTTTTGACCGCAAGCTCTTTTTCGTCGTAGAACTGGTACAAAGATCCGAGTTCGTACAAAATCTCTTCCTTCAGTTCAGGCTTTTTTGTTCTGTCGTTCAGAGACTCAAGAAGTGAAACGGCCTGCAGAAACTTATTCTGATAACCGTATAATCTGGCAAGAAGAATGTTCGTTCTGGTTATCCTTTCCGCGACGGACGGGGATTCTTTCTCGGATGCGAGTATGTATTTACAGTATTCTTCAGCGGATCTGTGGTCTCTTTTCCTCATTGATATTTCGACCATCATCCTGGTGATCTCTTCAGCGCGGGTGAAATTAAGTGCGGAGACATATAAATCGAGAAGTTCTCTGAATATCTCGTACGCGGTATCAGTATCGTTCTTCATAAAAGACACACGGGCTTTGAGATATTTGTATTCCGCGGAATCGATTATGTCTTTTTCCGGGCCGGCCTCTTCCGTCAGGATATCGAACTGCCTGACATTTCCCGCATCATCTTTAGAGTTGAGCTTCAGTATAAGGTCCAGAACTGAAATCTCGTGTTTGCGCGGCAGAGAACCGTGTTTATCCGCAAGCTCAAAACCCGCCTTTATATACTGAGAAGATTTTTTTGATCTTCCGGATGAGATGTAGCATTTGAGAAGTATCGGAAAAAGGTCAAGCGTGAGTTCAGTCTTTTCAGATTTGATCAGATGATCTATGGCTTTCTCGAATCTCTTTACGGTATCAAGAGGATCGTCTTTGTCGAAAAGGTACTTAGTAAGTTTAAGGTTGTTCAGCCAGATTTCTGCCGGATAGGAATTCTCTTTCATACACAGTCTGAAAAGAAGCTTGTCCGCGATCTCCAGGATGTTCTTAAGCGCGTTGAACTGTATCGCCGAATGGGCCCGAGATAGTATATC
>DAIMKZ010000137.1:0-4570 GCA_036721445.1 Candidatus Delongbacteria bacterium | reverse complement strand
TTATATGATTTTTTCAGGTATAATTCAATGTAAAAAATGATATTTTTTTCTGTTGAAATCTCTGTTTTTATTTAATTATATTATCCTGAATGATAAAACGGCCAGACAATATCGCCCTGCTTTTTTTCTTTTCTGCAGGAATAGCGGCAGCATTTGTGTGCTACAGCTCCTTATACTGTTTAATTGTTTATCCTGCCGCAGCCGCTCTTTTTTTCTTTTCCGCAAGATCAAAACTTCCTGTAATTGTTTTTATAACCGGTTCGGCGATATTTGCTCTTCAAAACCACGGTCAGTTCATGATCAGGGAAATGATGGAGGGAATGGAAGAAAAAGAAGCGGTCGTTTACGGCAGAATATCGGAGCTGAACGAATATATTTTGTCATCATCTGTTGTTATTAATTCCGATTCGGTAAGAATTTCAGGCCGGACCGCATATATAAAGTCAAAATTTACCGCATATCTGAACAGAACCGGATTGACTGCGGGAGACTCTGTAACTGTTTCAGGTAAACTACAGCCTTTTGAAGCGCCTTTGAACAAATATGAGACGGACAGAAGACTTCTTTCAACCGTAAAATACACTGTTTCAGAGATAAAAGACGCTTCATTAATCAGTCTTCGAAAAAATGAAGCCGGAATGAGATATTTTATTAACAGGCTTCAGTCAAAGGCTGAAGACATCTTCGACCGCAGGCTGAGTTTTACTTCCGGCGGGTTCCTTACTGCTATAATAACAGGAGATAAAGGCAGGCTCGAAGAGCACAGGATAAAGGAATTTGCCGACAGCGGAACGATCCATCTGCTTGCTGTATCCGGACTTCATGTCGGATTCGTAGTTCTTATTCTGGGGATATTTAATTCATTTTTTCATCTAAAGAAATGGCCTTATCTGATCGTAAATTCGTTCTCTCTCATATTCTACGCGGTTTTCACAGGGGGGAGCCCTTCGGTGATAAGAGCCGTACTGATGGCAATAATACTGATGCTGAGCAAACCTTTAAAAAGGAAGCTCCGCTCAGCGGATGTTATCGGAACGGCAGGACTTATCAGCCTGTCCTACGATCCAAATCAGATATTCATGCCCGGTTTTATACTTTCTTTTGCGGCTGTAATGTCGATAGTACTGATCCATAAGCCTCTGTCAGACATGATTAACAGGCATTTGAAGACCGAAAATCTGATGATGAAAAAGATCCGTGAAGGCCTGCTGCTTTCATCATCTGTCACGATAGGCCTTCTTCCTTTTGTTCTATATCTTTTCGGAAGATATAATTTCATTTCGATCCTCTCGAATTTATTACTGATACCTCTGACTGCTGCGGCTTTTATGTCGGGAATCCTGATCATTGCCGCTGATAAAATGAATCTCGCTGCTGAATTCTTTGCTGATGCGGCAGAATTTATCGTTAAGATAATAATGTACATAACCGGAAGTACCGCGGAAAATGAAACATTCACTCTTCACGGGAGTACTGACGCGCTCGTTACAGCATCCCTGATACTCTTTCTCGCCGCTGTATTTTATTTAAAAGATCTCAGATACAAGACCGCCGTTGTCTTTATCTCCGCTGTAATGATCGGGATCTCGTTTTTCTCGATCGAAAACGATCCGGTCCTTTATGTATTTAAGACATCTTCAGGCCAAAGCGCCGTTCTTAGGAACCGCGGAGAAAACATTTTATTTGCAGCCGGAGTAAAGCGGTCGGATATCACGCGGATCATCAATCCTTATTTATCCCGTACAAGTGTCAGGCAGATTGACTATTTTGTTACAACGGACGAGTGGTTTAAGACTGAAGAGATCATAAATTATCTTCAGATACCTGTAATAAATATAGTGGGCGGCAGGGATCTTGAGTATTTAGCCGGAGATTACAGGCTTCTTGATTTTGAGAGCCTCGGCGGTACCCTCAGGACAGCCGGAGCAGAAATCAGTCCGGCCGGCAGTTCTTACAGGATCAGCACAGGGGTGTTTTCCTGCATTCTCGACAGCAGTGAAAAAGAGAGAGGTCGCGAAATAGTTTTCACTAATGGACAAAATACTGAAATGACTCTTTATTAAATGCATATTTTCAGCTATTTTTTGATTGACATTTTATAACGATAGAGCTATATTCTATGTCCTTTGGAAACAGGCATGTTGTTTCTTTGTTGAAATAAAAACTTCGGAGCATTTCTTATGATGATAAGACTGATCAGGGAAAAACTTGCGATCGTAATGTGGATCGTGGTAGCGGCATTTATAATAACTATTATCTTCGACTGGGGTATGGGCGGACTTAAAGGCGGATCGAACGATGTGAGAGCTCAGGGACTGATCGCTAAAATTAACGGTCAGGATGTAAAATATACAGAGCTGAAGCAGCTTGAAGACAGTTATATTAAGAGCCTGGGCGATAAAGATATGTCAGGCGTTAAAGCTGCGGAACAGAGGCAGAAAGCCTGGGGTGATTTTGTCAAAATGATCGTCATAAGGCAGGAACTTGAAAAACAGAACATCACTGTTTCAAAAGAGCAGGTTTACGATCAGATCCTGACAAATCCGCTTCCCGAACTTCGTAATCAGCCCCAGTTCATGACGGATGGAGTATTCGACCAGAAGAAATGGGAACAGTTCATAAAAAATCCCAACCCACAGATGCAGGAATTTTACAAAATGATAGAAAATGCTTATCAGGGCAGGCTTCCGGCTGAACTTCTGCAGAACAGAGTGGGAAATTCGGTGTATCTGTCTGAATTTGAGCTTCAGGAACTCTACAGGCAGTCGAATCTGAAAGTACAGGTCAAGTGGCTTAAGGCTTCTTCGAATGAATTTATGCCTGCAGATTCTTTAATAACTGATGAAGAGATCGAAAAATACTTTAATGAGAATCCGAATGAATTTCCGAAAACTGCGGAGCAGAGGAATTTCGATTATGTTATTTTCAGTACGGCACCAACAGCAAAAGACTCTGCGCTTGCGCTCGATGATATCAATTACGCACTCACACAGCTTGACAACGGTATAGCTTTCGAAGAAGTAGCGAAGAATTATTCTGAAGACCCTTCGGCCAAGAGCGGAGGAGATCTGGGATATTTCGAAAGAGGAAAAATGGTGCCTGAATTTGAAAAGGCCGCATTCGAAGCTGAAATAGGTGAAATTGTAGGCCCGGTCAAAACAAAATTCGGTTACCATATTATAAAGGTAACGGATAAGAAAAAAGTAAAGAAGGAAGTCACGGAAGTTAAAGCTAGCCACATTCTCGTCAAATTCAAGACATATCAGTCCACCTACGAAGATGCTCAGTATTCAGCGGTAAATTTCAGGGACGAGATGTACAGGAGCGGGAACGGTCCTGAATCTTTTAATACTGCAGCAGAAAAGCTGGGACTGAAGGTAGCAGAAGCTCCTTTTATGCAGAAAACAGACCGTACTAACGAACTTGGCATAGTTCCGGGTATGGGAGATTTTATTTTTGGAAACGAGCCCGGAACGATCAGTTCCATCATGGTATCGGATGCAGGATATATTCTAATGAGGGTAAAAGAGATAAAGCCCGAGAGAGCTAAAACTCTTGACGAGGTAAGAAAATCGATAGTATACAAGATCAGGCAGAATAAAGGACTGGAAACAGCCTATCAGAAGATATCTGAGGTTGCCGGTTCTGTTACAGATACCCTTACAATGAACTCAGTTGCGGCTGAAAAGAATTTTAAGACAGGTACATCAGGAAAATTCGCAGTTGACGGATATGTTGACAATGTGGGAGTGGACAGAGTGATGTACGAAACAGCTCTGGCAATGGACGAGGGACAAGTCAGCGGTCCGTTCAAAGGAGTTCAGGGAGCTTATGTGATCTGCCTTATAGATAAAGACGAGTTCGATCAGAAGAAATACGACGAAGAAAAATCCGCTTTCAGGCAGAGGCATGAGTCCTACCTTCAGAGGCAGATGGTGGAAGAGTGGATTAACGGTCTTGTAGAAAAAGCCGAACTGGTCGATTACAGAGGGATGTACAGATAATATGAGCAGAAAATTATATTTCACCGGGAAAAATTACATTGTATTCGCTATAGGACTTGGAGTTCTGGTTATCGGTTTCTATCTGATGTCAGTCGGGCCTTACAACTCGTTCTGGTCCCTGACTCTTTCGCCGGTACTTGTTCTTTTCAGTCTCATTGTGATATTCCCGTACGGGATAATGAAGAACTTCAGAAATGAAGGTTCGAAATCTCAGGAAAAAAGACTTGACAACAAAAAATTATAATAGTATATTTGCGCGTTGTTCGGGAGCTTAGCTCAGTTGGTTTAGAGCACCTGCCTTACAAGCAGGGGGTCACTAGTTCGAGCCTAGTAGTTCCCACTTAAAATAGTAAACGGTCCGGTAGTTCAATCTGGTTAGAGCACCTGCCTGTCACGCAGGAAGTTGCGAGTTCGAGTCTCGTCCGGACCGCCAAAGGCGCCCTCAAAGCGCCTTTTTTCTTTTCTGTAAATTTGCAGAAACTGAGGAAAGATGTTATATTTAATGTAATAAAAAGGAGTCAACTATTAATAAAATGATTTTTTAGAGCCGCCAAAACCCGTTCATT
>DAIMKZ010000136.1:0-4678 GCA_036721445.1 Candidatus Delongbacteria bacterium | reverse complement strand
CTGATTTATTTTTTCGAGCATTATACCTCCTAAATCTTATTTAGTATGCATTGCCAACTTCCCGGCATTATAATTTAAATCATATTTTTATCAATTGCAATCAATTTTATCCCAACGAAAAATCGCTTGACATTCAATTAATCACTTTATATATTTGCCCTGTTTTGCGGGTATGGTGGAACTGGCAGACACGCCAGACTTAGGATCTGGTGCCTTTCGGTGTGGGGGTTCAAATCCCTCTATCCGCACTAAAGACGGCTCTAAAGCCGTTTTTTTTATTTTATTATATTTTGATTTATTGTTTTAAAAATCCTTAAAATTTGTCTTGACGGGTCATTATAAGGTGTTTATATTGAGTTCAAAAATAAGCAGTGTTGTGAAAAAAGTAACAACACTTGATATAAAACAAAAAAGGCGAGGAAAAGATGTACAAACTAAAAGAATTCATGGCTGAACTTGAGAGAAAGAATCCTGCTCAACCTGAGTTCATCCAGGCAGCAAAAGAAGTTGTGGAATCTGTGATTGACATGGTGAACGAAAACCCCCGTTACCTGAAAGGAAAGATCCTTGACAGGATAACTGAACCGGACAGAGTTTTCATGTTCAAAGTTGAATGGGAAGATGATAAAGGAGAGATCCAGGTCAATAAGGGCTACAGAGTTCAGTTCAACAACGCTATCGGACCTTATAAAGGCGGATTGAGATTTCACCCGAGCGTAACGCTGGGCGGATTAAAATTCCTCGGTTTCGAGCAGATGTTCAAGAACAGCCTTACAACCTTGCCTATGGGCGGAGGAAAAGGCGGATCCGACTTTAATCCAAAAGGCAAATCAGATAACGAAGTAATGAGGTTCTGCCGTTCTTTCATGACCGAACTTCAAAAGTATATCGGACCGGAGACAGACGTACCGGCAGGAGATATCGGCGTAGGCGGAAGAGAGATCGGTTATTTGTACGGTCAGTACAAAAGACTGAGAGACGAGAATACCGGAGTTCTTACAGGAAAAGGTTTGAACTGGGGCGGATCGCTTATAAGACCTGAAGCTACAGGTTTTGGAGCAGTATATTACGCAAACGAGATGATCAAATTTAAGAAAGATTCGATGAAGGGAAAAGTAGTGGCCTGCTCGGGTTTCGGCAACGTTACCTGGGGTACGGTTATTAAGGCAACTGAGCTCGGAGCAAAAGTTGTTACAATTTCCGGACCGGACGGCTACATATATGATGCGGAAGGTGTTAACACTCAGGAAAAATTCGATTACCTTCTCGAACTCAGGGCTTCAAACAATGACATAGTAGCGCCTTACGCAAAGAAATTCAAAAGCGCCAAGTTCTTTGCCGGTAAAAAACCATGGGAAGTAAAGTGCGACATGGCTCACCCGTGCGCTATCCAGAACGAGCTCAACGCCGACGACGCGAAAACACTGATCAAGAACGGCGTAAAATATGTGGTTGAGACATCTAATATGGGATGTACTGCAGACGCAGTAGAGGCTTTCATTCACGCAAAGGTCGCCTTTGCTCCAGGAAAAGCCGCAAACGCGGGCGGAGTAGCGACATCCGGACTCGAAATGAGCCAGAACTCAATGAAACTTTCATGGTCAAAAGAAGAAGTTGACGAAAAACTGAAAGTTATCATGAAGAACATACATGATGCAGGAGTAAAATACGGAAAAGAAAAAGGCGGATTCGTAAATTACGTTAAAGGTTCTAACATAGCCGGATTCAAAAAAGTCGCTGACGCTATGATAGACCAGGGTTACTAGGATATAATACCGGATTAATAAAAAAGGCTCGTTTTCGAGCCTTTTTTAGTTTGCGGAAATCGTGAGATTAAAATATATTTCATATCTGTTAATTTAACGGAGGCCGGCATAATGGATAAGAAACAGAAAGAGTTTCTCTATGAACTTCTCAGAACCCCCTCACCTTCAGGTGCGGAATTCAATATTCAGAAAAAATGGTTAGGATATACTGAAAAATTCGCAGACAGGACAGAAACGGATATCGGAGGTAACGCGATCGCGATACTTAACCCGAAAGCGAAGTTCAAGGTGCTTCTCGCAGGTCACTGCGACGAGATCGGCTTTATAGTAACACAGATAGACGAGAACGGATTTATAAGCTTCGGGCCGGTCGGAGGGATAAGTCACAAAGTAGCTCCCGGTCTCCGGGTCGAGATATTAAGTGAAAAGGAAAATGTCAGCGGAGTGATCGGTGTCAATGCGGAACATCACGGTGGTCTCAAGGATAAGTTCGAATATGAAGATCTTTTCATAGACTGCGGTTTCAAGAACAGAAAAGAAGCTCAGAAATATGTGAATGTGGGAGATTTCGCTGTCTACAGATCTGAGATAACCGAACTTAAGAACGGGCTCGTGTCCTCTAAAGCGCTGGATGATAAAACGGGAGCGTTCATTGTTGCGGAAGTAGTCAGAAGACTTAAAGGTCAGAAACTGAATGTCGGAGTTTATGCGGTAAGCACAACTAGCGAGGAAATAGGACTCTGTGGAGCTTATTTTGCTGCCGCCGGTATAGATCCTGATCTGGCGATAGCCTGCGATGTCACATGGGCAACCGACTACCCGGCCGTCAACAGATCAAAATACGGTGATTACAAGGTTGACGGAGGTCCGCTTCTGGCCGTAGGTTCGCCTGTCAGCGTGAAGATAAACAATATGCTTAAAAAAGCGGCTGAAAAGAGAAAGATACCTGTTCAGATAGAGGTCGTGCCCAGAATTACCGGGACGGACGCAGACAGGATGAGATTCACGAACGCAGGTGTGCCGGTAGCGCTCGTTTCACTGCCGATCAGGTATATGCATTCGCCGGTGGAGACAGTAAGCCTGAACCAGATAGATAATGTTATAGAGATACTGACTGAGTTCATAAAAGGTCTTACAGGAAAGGAGAATCTTAAACCTCTGGAATAATCATGGAAGATAAAAAAGCAGTCCGGATAGATAAATGGCTGAAGGTGGCCCGTTTTTTTAAACAGAGAGAACTGGCAGCTGAGGCTGTGGAATCGGGAAAAGTCAGGGTAAACGGAGAAAAGGTCAAACCTTCAAGGACTTTAGTTCAAGGCGACATTCTTACCGTTAAGCAGAATTCAGCCTATGTTAAATATACAGTCGTTGAAGTCACCGACAGATCGCTTCCAAAGGAAAAAGCAAGGGATCTTTATAAAAAACACGAACCAGAAGAAAAAAGATCTGAAGAAGCAAATGAACTTATAAAGATACTTGAGGAACAGGATAAACTTAACAATCACGACCGGGAGAAGGGAAGACCCACAAAAAAGGACCGGAGGATACTTAACAAATACAAGTATATGACAAATGGTTAAGATCAGAGATCTAAAAAAGGAATTCAGCAAATACAGTTTTTCCATAGAATGCAGACATCTTGATGTAGAGACAGGGAGCTCGCTTGGTATTTCCGGAACTACCGGATCGGGGAAAACTCTTTTTACAAAGATCATAACGGGTCTTGCGGGCAGTTATTCGGGGTCGGTTGAAATTGCAGGTACGGAGTTAAAGAAAATTTACAGAAAAAAACTGGGCTATGTGCCTTTCAAAAATATTCTGTACGGGAATCTTACTCTCAAGGAGAATTCCCGTTTTCTTCTGAGCCGATACAGAACAGATCCGCAGGATTACAGGATCAAGATGGACTGGTTCTCGGAATTCTGGGACATTAGAAGATTTGACGGGCTGAAGATATCCGAACTAACTGACGGTCAGCTTCAGACGGTAAAGATATTCTCGGGTCTTCTTCATTCTCCCGCGGTTCTTGTTATCGACGAGCCTTTCAACGGTCTGGGTTCAGGAAGCGCAAACCGCTTAAGAGACCTTTTCACAGACATCGGAAAAAGAGAAGTAACCGTAATCGCCGCTTCGTCAAGCAGTGATCTTCTGTCAGTCATATCGGGGCGTACGGTTCAGATCTTGAACGGGAAAATCGAATAGGACATGATGATCAACGGGCTTATAAAAGAATTCAGGATATTTTTCAGGGACAGAACTGTTCTCGCAACACTGCTTTTCACAATATTCATAGGGATCACGGTGATCGAAAAATCGGTTTCTGTAATTCCGTCATCAGATATCAGTTATTCATACTATTTCAGGTTCTTCCAGCAGCATATGATGATCATGATCTTTCCCGCGGTATTAATTAACATTATGACTGCGGCGTTTTCAGTTACTTCAGAAAAACAATCGTCGATGCTTTCAAAACTGCTTCCGAACGGAGAATGCTTAATGGTCAGAAGCAAGGTTATGTTCTGCATGATATTATCCTCGGTCATGAGCTTTTCTTACATACTCGCAGTTATATTCTCCAGCAGCCTTGACATTTTTCCGGACTTCAGATTCTTAATGTTTATCTCCGCGTCATTCCTTTTTCTTTTTTCAGGGCTTTCATCATTTACCGTTTATTTTGCTTTCAGGCGTTTCGACGGTACCGGAAATTACGAGCCTGATGTTAAAACGATGCTGATGTATATGCTCGCAGTCACCCTGATCGTAACGGCATTTTATTTTTTCCTTTCGGTAAGTTTTAATAGTTATTTTAACTATATGATCGGATTTCGCATCGGTTACCCGAACCTAGAATTCTCGTTGTTTCTTTTATCGGTTTTTATATTCCATATCATAGCCAGATATCTATTGAACAG
>DAIMKZ010000135.1:0-4781 GCA_036721445.1 Candidatus Delongbacteria bacterium | reverse complement strand
CCCGAGAGCTCCCGCAAAAATAAAAAAGAACATCGCGGATATATTGAAGAGGTAAAATCCCGGAAGTCCCGCCGCATAAATTACAGACAGGAATATGATCATGTATATCACAGCTGAACCAAGATCCGGCTGTTTAAGGATAAGATAAGAAGGAATTGCAGCGATCAGCAATCCGGTGGCAATTACTTTTTTATCGTTCCACTGAATTCTTCCGGCACTAAAATATCTCGCCAGAGTGCAGATGAGAAGGAACTTTCCGATCTCGGACGGCTGGAACTGCATATAACCAAATTCGATCCACCTTTTTGCGCCCATTTTCTCTGATCCGGCAACAAGAACTAGAACGAGTATGAAGAGGAGTATGATATAAAACAAATTTGAAAGAGGCAGCAGCGAAGTAACCGGTATCATCTGCGCAGAGTAAATAACGGCAATACCGGCTATGAACCAAAGTAACTGTTTTATAATGAGATCTTCCGATCCGCGGGCGGATCCGGCAGAATAAATCGCCAGAAGACCGGTTCCGGTAAGAACCGTAAGTGAAATAATTATTCCCGGATCTATGCCTTTAAAAATATCTCTCATATCCCGTCTGCCCGTCTGACAGAAGCCCCCCTGTAATAGTGTTTAAGTATCTGCTTATAATCGTAGCCTGATTCGCCCATTATCTGAGCTCCGATCTGACATAAACCCACTCCGTGACCCCATCCGGCGCCTTTCAGAATGAAACAGCAATTATCTCTTGTTATATAGAACGCTGAGCTCGGCAGATGAGTATCTGATAAAAGCCTTCTTACGTTAAGCTCTTTTCCTATAATGACCTCTCCGTCCGAACCTGAAACCTTTAAAGTTATTATTCTGCCTGATCTTCCCCTTTGAACAGCCTCTATGTTATTTATTTCACCAATCTCTTTTCCGAATTTGATCTTCAGGTTCTTTTCAATATCTGAAGTACTTACCGATATTTCCCATCTGAAAAGATCTTTGCAGAAGGAAAGAGATTCGGGAAGCTTGTGTCTGAAAGTGTTACAGAAACAATCGTTTTCCGCATCGTCAATCAAGGCTCTGGTTTCGTTCTCAGACATCTCTGAAATTACTTCTTCTCCGTCACTACGATCATAAAAAGATGCCAGATAAGGAAGATCGTGATCTTCCCAGCATGCGGAATATCTTTCTGTAACACCCCCGCATATTTTTGAATATCTTGCGTCAGCGAAACGGGAGTCGAACATAAGCACTTCGCCTTTTGTTTCTTCTGTGACCTTTAACGACAGCTCAGAGAGTTTACCAATACCCTGATAGCACTGGCAGTGATCGTCCGAGCAGAGATCGAAACCTTCATCGAAGTGGTGTTTTCCCATTGTAGCCAGCACTGTGCTTCTGGCGGCGACGGTCTGAGCCTTGAGCATTTCTATATTGTTATCGTTCCTCATCTCGGATGAGTTCACGCTTGCAAGATACTCTTCAAGATCAACGATATTAACAGCGGTCAGCCCGCCTGAGTTATCGATAATGACCTCAAGTCCGCCCCTGTATTCCAGATCTTCTGTATGGTCCCAGTGGAAATCTATACCGACCCTAACGCCTTCAACTGTAAATGAACAATTACTATTTTCAGGTATAAACATTACCTTTTTACGATAACGAACTCCTGAGAATCCTATCTCGCCGTCTGCTTCTTTCTTTACAAGCTTTTTGTACCTGAAGTCTCCTGAAGGATATATCTTCCCGCTCATGTCCGGCGCTTTTTTCATTATCCAGTATTCGAAATTGTCTGACAGGCCTATTTTTTTTCCCGTCTTAATAGTTTTAGTGCTTATCTCATCACGATCGTATTTCTGCCTGTAAGACTCCATTTTAGTAACATCGAGAAAAGTATCCAGCTTCTCATACCACTGATGTTCGGCGGGTACGGAGTCCAGCAGATTCAGCTCATACCGCCTGCCGGAGACCGTTTTGTCAGTTACGATTCCTTCCAAACCGCTTACTGAGTAGTTTCCTTTAAACTTTACTTTCAAACTCTTCCGGTTGTGTAAAAATCCTATTCTGACGTTCATTTCTTCTGAGTGCCATATAATTTAAGTGGTTTTTTCGCGAATTTGGATAGATTCTTCAGTTCAATCAGCAGCATGTCGAAATCGCTGAAAGAAAGTGACTGAGGACCGTCTGAAAGAGCTTTGTCAGGATCAGGATGGACTTCGATCATAAGACCGTCGCATCCGTAGATCATAGCAGCTCTTGATAAGCCGAAGACTTTTTTTCTGTCCCTGGTGGCATGACTCGTATCGATAATCATGGGAAGATGACATTCTTCCTTAAAATCACTTACTCCGAGAAAATCTATTATTGATCTCTGCTTGGTGCCTTCAAAAACCCTTATACCCCGCTCGCATACGATCACATTCTGATTTCCTTCAGAGAGAATATATTCAAGAGAAACATAGACGTCATCAATAGAAGCAGTGAATCCTCTCTTTAACAGAACAGGTTTGTTTATGGTACCGCATTTCTTAAGAAGGGAATAATTCTGCATGTTCCTTGCGCCTATCTGGATCACATCAACCACTTCGCATAAAAGATTTAGAGAATATTCGTCAACAGCCTCAGAAACTGTTTTCATATTATACTTTTTTGCTGCTTCCGACAAATACTCCAGACCTTTTTCCTTCAATCCCTGAAAACTGTAGGGAGAAGTTCTGGGCTTAAACACACCTCCTCTCATGATCCTTACGCCCCTTGAGCTTAAGAAATCTGCTGTTTCCATTGCCATATCCCTGCTTTCAATGGAACAGGGACCTGCAATGATCTGGGAATAATTATCATTGAATTTTATGCCCTCGCCGATATCAACAATTGTATCATTACCGCCCATATTCTCTTTATAAACAAGCCTCAGTCTTCTAGATATATGGATTATGTCCCTGATACCTGAGAATTTATTGAAATAAGCCTCATCAATATACCCTATGTTGCCGTGAACAAGTATGATCGATCTTTGAGCCCCTTTACTTATTTTAGCCTCATAACCGATCTGCTCGATACCCTGAACTACTTCCAGTATTTGTCTCTTCGTTGCTCCGATCTTCATTACGATCATCATTTTAAACCCCCGTTCCTGAAAAGCTCATGCATTATTATTCCGCCAGCCACGGAAACATTAAGCGAATCGAATCCGCTTCCGGACCCTATTCTGTAATTCATGTCAGTATATTTTTTCATATCCTCTTTCAGTCCTGATGATTCGTTACCGAGAAAGAGAATTACGCCTTTGTTTTTAACAGGCTTGAATGTATTTTCCATATCAAGAAATGTTCCAATTTTATTCCAGTCCTTCAGATAAGGGTCTGTTTTCTTATATTCTTTAGCGGCAAGGATGCTCATATTAAAGACAGCGCCCATACTTCCCCTGATCACTTTCTGTGAGTAAACATCTGCGCAGTCTTCGTATAGGACGGCTCCGTCAAAACCGAACCAGTGGGCAGTTCTGAGCAGTGTTCCAAGATTCCCGGGATCACTTATTCCGAATAATCCGAGGAGGTTTCTGCTCCTGTCAAAAAAATCATTTATCCCGGCGGGTTCGGGCAGTCTGGCCGCCGCAATAATACCTTCGCTGGAAGACATTGACGAGACCATGCTCATATCGCATGTATACTTCTCTGTACCAGGTCCGATCTTGTTTTTCGACAGAAAATCCTCATGATCGAAATCAGGATCGAACACCAATAATTCGGTTCTGACAGGAGATCTTATAAGTTCTGTAACTGCTTTAATACCTTCGACAGCAAAAAGACCGGTCTCATCTCTTCCTTTCTTTGTCTGAAGCGACCTTAGAAGTTTGATCTGATTTTTGAATAGTCTTTTCATTCTGATCCCGATAAATAATATAATACAAGGTTGCAGCCCATTTTAAGAGCCTGCTGCCTTTTTTCCTCGGGATCATTATGGACACCGGCGTCCTCCCACCCGTTTCCAAGATCAGCTTCGTATGAATAGAACAGAACTAGTCTTCCGTTATGAAAAATTCCCAATCCTTCAGGGGGTTTTCCGTCGTGTTCGTGTATCTTGGGCAATCCATCAGGAAACTTGTACTTTATGTTGTATATCGGATGACTGAAAGGTACCGGTGTAAGTTCTTTATCGGGGAATATTTTTTTTACGACTTTTCTGAATGATTCGTTCAAGCCGTAATTATCGTCGGCGTGCAGAAAACCTCCCCTTGTCAGATGGCTTCTAATTATCTGAGCTTCGTTATCTGTCATATCTATCGTCCCGTGACCTGTGAGATACAGATAAGGGAACGAACTGAGGTTGTCGTTCACTGTTACTACGGCTTCCATTTCCGCACATTCGATCCCTGTATTGTCTGAGACGAATTGCAGCAGATTATTTAATGCCGAAGGACTGCTGTACCAGTCGCCACCCCCGTCATACTTAAGACGGCCGATGTAAAAGTCCTTTCCCGACAATGTGAACACTGCCAGGAAGAATATTAACAGACTACATTTCGTCATATAGATAAGGCTCTGCTGAATTGTCGTTCTTGCTCTTCTGGAATATTTTGAGGCTCGATTCATCGTCGAGTATGATCGTGGACGGCTTAATATTGCCTGATTCGGCTTCAGCTTTATCGATCTGTATATAATTCTTTTCGTAAAGTCTGTTATTAACAAAAACGTCAACGATATCAGGGTCGAACTGCGATCCTTTACCTTCAACAAGCACTTCCACGGCTACAATTTTTTCTCTCATATGTTTGATGTTTTAGATGATCTATCTAGCCT
>DAIMKZ010000134.1:0-4788 GCA_036721445.1 Candidatus Delongbacteria bacterium | reverse complement strand
AGCCGGCTCTCCCCTACCCGTTAAACCTTGCATTGTAATGCAGATTTATTTAAATTTGGAAATATGAAACTCTCTGAAACTGACATATCTAAAGTAAAAGATGTAGGGGCTGTCCGTAAGAAAGCTCTTAACGCGGCAGGTATCGAAACTGTTGAAGATCTGCTGTATTATTTTCCGCGCAGATGGCTGGACAGAAAAACGATCAATAACATCTCGGACATACTGATGGGCTCAAAAGAAATGACATTTTCCGCTCAGCTTGTCAAGGTGAAGGCTTTTCCCGCCAAGAACGGGCAAACAAGGCTCAACGCGGCTTTTTCCGACGGAACGGGAATGATCACCTGCGTCTGGTTCCAGGGAGGAGAATATATTTCAAAGATCCTGATCGAAGGAGAAGATTATATTCTTTCAGGAACTCCCAAATATTTCAGAGGCTGGCAGATCGATCATCCTGTGATCGAAAGGATGGATAAAGAAGAGAATCTCAGGAACACCGGCAGGATAATACCCCTCTACCCTCTTACTGCCTCGCTTGTTTTAAAGAACATTGACAGCAGAACTTTCAGAAAGATAATAGGCAATGCGCTGGATGAGTTCGGAAAAGAACTGACCGACACTCTCCCCTTTTCTTTAAGGCAGATAAGGAATCTGCCCGACCTTGAAATGAGCTTAAACGACATACACAGGCCGACGGCGGACAGCACGAGAAAACTTGCGATTCAGAGAATGAAATATGAGGAGTTTTTTCACCTCCAGCTCGTGATGTGCAGGCGGAGGATGAACGTAAAAGCGCTGCCCAAGAAATACAGGATAAAAAGTTCCGGCGGGCTTCTCAAACAGGTTTATGAGAAGCTGCCGTTCGACCTTACGCAGGCGCAGAAGACCGTTGTGCGCAAGATATACGAAGACCTGAAGAGCGATAAGGTCATGAACCGTATGCTTCAGGGCGATGTGGGCAGCGGTAAGACCGTGGTCGCGCTCCTTGCGATGGCGATGATGTCGGGTAACAGCTTCCAGTCAGCCGTCATGGCCCCGACCGAGATCTTGGCCGAGCAGCACTACAGGGTGTTCTCGTCGCTGTTCGACGGGCTCGATATCGGCATCACTCTCCTGACCGGGAGCATGAAGAAGTCCGTGCGCGACGAAAGGCTCTCCGCTGTCGCCGAAGGACGGAGCAGCATTATTATAGGTACTCACGCGATCATTCAGGAAGGAGTGGAGTTCAAAAATCTCGGACTTGTCATAATCGACGAACAGCACCGCTTCGGTGTACTCCAGAGAGGCGAGCTGATGAAAAAATCCGATTCCGCGCCGAACATCCTCGTCATGTCTGCGACACCGATCCCAAGAACCCTTTCTTTGTCGCTTTACGGAGATCTTGACATTTCGATAATAGATTCTCTCCCACGAGGACGAAAGCCCGTTAGAACAGCCGTAAGAACAGATAACGAACTGGGAAAAGTCCTCGGTTTTATAAAAACAGAGATCGAAAAAGGCAGACAGGCTTATATTGTTTACCCGCTGATAGAGAAAACTGGCAAATCCGACCTTAAGGCAGCAGTCGACGGTTACGAAGAACTCAAGGATGGACTGTTCAGTGAGTTTGAAATAGCCCTTCTGCACGGAAAGATCAAATCCGCCGAGAAGGATGAAATAATGAACCGGTTCAATGCCGGTGAGATAAAACTTATCGTCAGCACGACCGTGATAGAGGTCGGAGTTGATAATCCCAATGCGACAGTAATGCTTATCATGCACTCCGAGCGTTTCGGGCTTTCGCAGCTGCATCAGCTTCGCGGAAGGGTCGGAAGAGGTTCTCACCAGTCATTCTGCATCCTTCATCTGGGAGAAACTGATAATGAGGATACCAAAAACCGCGTGAAGGTGATGGAGACAACGAACGACGGCTTCAAGATCAGTGAAGCTGATTTCGAGCTCAGAGGTCCCGGCGAATTCTTCGGCGAAAAGCAGAGCGGCATGGTTGACCTTAAGCTGGCGCATCTTATTTACGACAGAGACCTGCTACTCATGGCGCGTGACGACGCTTTCGATCTGCTTTCTTCCGATCCAGTGCTTACAAATCATCCTGAGCTTAGGGATTTCATGAATAAAAAATTCGGCGATAAAGTAAAGTTTTTAGATTACAGCTGATCATTCTCCCTCAGTTTTTTCTAACGATTTCCTAACATTGCGACAATATTTCTCTAACATTTTTATCGGATATTCGGTATATTGTAAAACGGACTGAGAGGTTGATATGGCAAGAGAAAGAATATTTATAGTCGAGGACGAGGAAGATATACAGGAGCTGATATCCTACAATCTCGCAAAAAATTCGTTCACGACAAAAGTATTCGGCAGCGGTGAGGATTTTCTGGACTTCATCGAGACCGACACATGCGACCTTGTTCTTCTCGATCTGATGCTTCCGGGAATGGACGGTCTCGAGATATGCAGGAAACTGAAAAAGTCTCCTGCCACAGAAAATATCCCGGTAATAATGCTGACCGCGAAGGGAGAGGAATCCGATATTATCACTGGTCTGGAGTTAGGCGCGGACGATTATATTCTAAAACCTTTTTCCCCAAAAGTCCTTGTTGCGAGGATAAAAGCCGTTCTGAGAAGAAAAGAACAGATAACCGAGATAAAAAAAGAGAACATCTCCGTGCACGACATTCAGATCGTTCCGGGCAGGTACGAGGTCATGGTAAAGAACGAAAAGATAACTCTAACAGCTTCGGAATTCAAAGCACTTCATCTGCTTGCCGGCAGACCCGGCTGGGTCTTCACGCGGTATCAGATCGTGGAAAGCGTTCACGGCGAGAATTATCCGGTGACCGACAGGAGTGTGGACGTTATGATAGTAAGCCTCAGAAAGAAACTCAAAGAAGCCGGCAGGTACATTCAGACAGTAAGAGGCATAGGCTACAGGTTCATGGACAAATAAATAATCGGCGAGATCATAATTATGAAAAGAAAACCTTTCTTCTGGAGCATTTTTCCGGCTTTCGTATTTATAACATTCGTGTCCGGACTGCTGATAGTAATATTTTCGGTAAGGACATTTAAAAGCATCTACTCGGATTTTATTTTTGAAAAGATAGTTAATGAGGGCACGCTGGTAAAAGCGCAGCTGGAAAGCATGGATGATGACGATATACAGATGCTCGACAGTATCGTTACGGGATACGCTTCGGCTCTTATCACCAGAATAACGGTGATCGATGAGAACGGTGTTGTTCTGGCCGACAGCAAAGAAACAGCATCGGCGATGGAAAATCACAGGACAAGGCCCGAAGTCTCAGCCGCGCTGTCCGGAGAGAAAGGAAGGTCGGTCAGGTTCAGCTCAACTTTAAAAAAGGACCTGATGTACGCCGCTCTTCCTGTATATGATCTGAACGGCAGGAACATCGTGGTGAGGACAGCCTATCCGCTGATGAGTTTCACTGAAACGATCATACTTTTCACACAAAGGATACTCTGGGTGGTCACTTTAGTCTTACTGCTCCTCGCCGCAGTAAGCCTGTATCTGTCAAAAAGGCTCAGCGCACCGCTGATACAGCTTAAGAACAAGGCGAAGAAGTTCGCCAACGGGGATTTCTCTCATCAGATAGAGGAATATTCCCAGTATGAGACCAATCAGCTTTCGGAAACAATGGATTTTATGGCCGGCGAGCTGGAGGAAAAGATCAAAAAACTTGAGCTCAGGAACACTGAACAGGCCGCTATTCTAAAATCCATGATCGAGGGCGTGATAGCAGTTGATCTGGACGACAGGGTCATAATGATAAACGAGTCGGCCTGCAGAATACTCGGTGCTGATCCGCAGAAAGCCAGGGGTAAACTGATCCAGGAGGCAACAAGGAACACAAAGATCCAGGAATTCGTTACATCTCTGATTAAGAACGATCTTGTGATCTTTGAAAAGAAGGAAATGCAGCTCAATTTTGAAGGCAGAGATATTTTCATCCACATTCAGGGAAGTTCGCTTCAGGACGCTTTCGGCAAGACGATAGGCGCTGTAATAGTAATGCACGACATAACAGACATCAAGAAGCTCGAAAATATCAGGCGCGAATTCGTGGCGAACGTATCTCACGAACTCCGGACACCGCTGACATCGATCAAAGGTTTCGTGGAAACGCTTATAGACGAAGAGCAGTCCGGTGAGGACAGGAAAAAATTCCTGCAGATAATCCGGAAGCATGTCGACAGGCTGAATTCTATAATCGAGGACCTTCTTACCCTTGCTACTCTGGAGAAAGAGGAGAAGGAAGAGGAGTTCGAAACAACCGAAGCAGATCCCCTCGCCATCATTAATAATGTAAAAGAACTCTGCTCTGCAAAAGCGGCGTTAAAGAACGTCAGAGTTCTTTCCGAAATCAAGATGAGCGGAGCCGTCAGATGCAGCCAGCCTCTTATCGAGCAGGCTCTTCTGAATCTCGTTGACAATGCGATCAAATACAGCCCTGATGGTTCAGAGGTAATGATAAGCTGCTTCAAAAACGGAGAAAGCGTAGATTTTTCAGTGACCGACAAAGGCCCGGGCATAAATCCTGTTCATTTCGATAAGATATTCGAAAGATTCTACAGGATAGACAAATCAAGAAGCAGAAAAGAGGGCGGAACGGGACTGGGACTTTCGATCGTCAAGCACATCATGAACCTGCATAAAGGTAAAGCTACAGTCGAGAGTGAAACCGGAAAAGGTTCGACTTTTACAATAAAATTTCCTTATTAAGCGTATTTCTAACACAATTCTAACAATACACAAAAATTACTCAAACA
>DAIMKZ010000133.1:0-4876 GCA_036721445.1 Candidatus Delongbacteria bacterium | reverse complement strand
ATCATATGGTCGGTGGCTGTCGCGGCTGTTCTGGCGTTGTCGGGATATTTTTATTATCAGAATCGCGTTCTTGAAAAAGAGTTGACGGCAAGGAATGAACTGAGGCTCGGATTGCTCAAGGAAAATTATAATCTCAAGAATTCCATTGATGAGCTGAATAAGCAGTCGGAGGAAGATCAGGAATTGAGTAAATGGGCGGTGGTGAATCTGAAAAATGAGGGTCTTGCAGATCCTGTGAACGACCTTAAAGCCGATCTTATGAAACATCCGGAGCTGATCCCGTATGAAGGTGTGCTCGGCGGCAGAATGGGATTTTATTCTGAGAATGGTATAAGGATAATTAATCATTGGGTTTTCGCTTACTTCGAGGACGGGCATATCGGCGGTTATATGGTGCTTAAATATAAAGTTTCGTCCGGCGGAAAGATCAGCTGGAAAGTATTGTATTCCAAACTTGAAGATGGTGAGTGAATGGGTCGAAAAAAGTGCACCCCTTGTTATCTTGCTCGTAAAAGAGTAATTTAACGTGAGAAAATGAAAATGTGTGGTAAAAATAAAAGGTTAAGGTTATGAGTAAAGAAGAATTTGAAACGCTGATCAATGAACTCAGGGCTTTACCCAAGGAGTGCGAATGGGTCGAGTTCAAGGAAAATAATTCTGAACCTGATCTGATCGGAGAATATATTTCGGCACTGTCTAATTCCGCCTGTCTTGAGAATAAGGATTACGGTTATCTTGTTTACGGTATTGAGAATGTAACGCATAAGATCGTCGGTACTGACTTTAAACCGAAAGCGAAAAAGATCGGCAATCAGGAACTGGAGAACTGGCTGGCGACTCAGCTTGAACCGAAAATTGATTTCAAAATTTTCGTTAATGAAATTGACGGGAAAAATATAGTTATCTTTCAGATCGACGCCACAACAAACACTCCGGTAATGTTCAAGAATGAAGCTTATATTAGAGTGGGGAGCTATAAAAAGAAGCTGAAAGACCATCCTGAAAAAGCCCGTAAAATATGGCAGAAAGGAAAGAACATTATATTTGAGAAAGAAATCGCCTTAAAAAATCTAACAGCGGACGAAATACTTTCTCTGATCGATTATCCTTCTATATTTAAACTGCTGAACATACCGATACCTGCCAATAAAGCTTCATTAATAGAAAAACTTCATGACGAAAAGATCATAACAAAAAAATTGAACAAATATAACATCACAAATCTCGGAGCGGTACTATTCTCGAACAATCTAAATGATTTTACAGAACTTTCAAGAAAAGCACCGAGAGTTATCATTTATAAAGGAAACAACAAACTCAAGACTAAAAAAGAATATGTTTCGTCAAAAGGCTACGCCGTCGATTTTGAGAATCTTGTCAATTATGTAAATGACATATTACCGTCAAATGAAGAGATCGGCAGAGTTTTCAGAAAAGAGGTAAGAGTATATCCCGAGCTTGCCGTAAGAGAATTAATCGCAAATGCTCTGATCCATCAGGATTTCTCAATAACCGGCACAAGCCCCATGATAGAGATCTTTGACAACAGAATCGAGATAACCAATCCCGGAAAACCATTAATAGACCCCAGCAGGTTTATCGACCACAGCCCTGAGAGCAGAAATGAAAAATTAGCGGGATTAATGCGCAGAATGAATTTTTGTGAAGAAAGAGGAAGCGGTATTGACAAAGTTATTGATCAGATTGAAGTTTTTCAGTTACCTGCTCCTGAATTTATCGGAGGAGATAATTATACAAGGATAATCGTATTCTCACCCAAATCTTTAAGGCAGATGTCGAAACCAGATAAGATCAGGGCATGTTATCAGCATTGTTGTCTTAAATACGTCTCGGGCGAGTATATGTCAAATCAGAGTTTAAGAGAGAGATTCGAAGTAGATAAAAAGAATTATCCGATAATTTCAAGAATCATCAAAGAAGCTATTGATTTAAAATTAATTCTCGAATACGAAAATTCAAGAATGTATATACCTTTTTGGGCAGGCTAATTATATGTAACCCGGATGTAACTAAAACTGAAATATATTTCTCGAAATTCATCGATTTTGTAGCTAAATATAATGTGGTAGGGATGTAACTGAACGGTTTAAAAGGTAGAAATGGAAGTAATAATCAACAATGAATAACTGGATCGATCTATGTACCAGATAAATAAAATTCAAAATAAGATAACAAAGCTGAAGGAATGTACTTTCTCTGAATTGAAATTTAAGGAAAGAGATCATTTGCAGGAGTGGCTGGCTGATAATCCGGGATCGCTGGGTGAGGAATTGCTGATCATTCAGAAAGAATTTGACGGTTTTAATGACACAAAGGAAAGGCTGGATCATTATGGTTGCGGGTAAATTTCGGAAGGAAGTGACTTCGACTGTATTATGGCTCATGAATTATGGTATAAGGGCTCAGTGTTTTAAAGTGACACCTTTCGCTTTAGATGAGAAATTATTCCTAAATATAGAACAGATATTGCCGGTCAAAGATACGGAAGATTGTTTGATAGACAGATGGTTAAGAAAAAGTATGGGTATGTTCGGGTTGAGTTTAAACATTATCGTAACCGGAGAATATGCTCAGTCAGATATCGCTGTCAACAGAGGAGACAAAGAAGAAAATGAAAGGTGCTTTGATTTCCTTTACAGCATGAAAGATAAGGGTGGCTCACTATTTGACACGGGGTACTTGTTATATTGCCCGTAAAAGAGTAGTTTAACGGGAGAAATGAAAATGGGACAAATTGTCACAGATTAGAAAAAACCCTTGACATATTAACAATATTTTTGCATATTAACAAACATATTGTTATTGTGCGTTATAATTGTTAATACAGGAATAAAATGAAGCTGATCGAAGAATTGAAAAAATATATAAAAGACACTCTCGGTATTGAAGTATCTGCGGAACAGGCGAAAGCGGGAAACCTTCCTTTTTATCTTACGGATAAATACGATTTTTATAAGATCAGACTGTTAAATGAAAATTTTATCGTTATAAATCCGATCGAAGATTATAGCGGACCCACTCCATCCGAAATTCAAAAGCATATTTTAGCTTTAAGAAAATATTTCAATGAAGAGATCATATATTCAGATGCAAATATTACATCTTTCAACCGCAAAAGGCTGATCGAAAAACATATACCTTTCGTTATCCCGAAAACTCAGTTGTATATGCCTATGCTTAAAATCGATCTGCGCGAGCATTTTTTAAAAAATACTGAAAGTATAAAATATCTGAGCCCTTCCGCCCAGCTTGTTTTTATATACCTGATCTTCAATGATTTTGATCTGAAGATCCCGGCTCAGAAACTAGCGCTTCTGTTGAATACAAGCGTAATGACTATAAACAGAGCGTTCAGAGAAATGAAAACTGCGGGAATATGCGGGATCGAAAAGAAAGGCAAAGAAAACAATTATTCATTCACTGCCGGCAGAAAGGATATTATTCAGAAGGCATTACCTTTTTTAAGATCGCCGGTATCAGGTGAATTCTGGATAGATAAAATCCCGAATGATATGGAATTTTACAGATCCGGCCTTGATGCGCTGTCTGAAATTTCGCAAATAGCTAAAGGTAAAAATATTGAAGCCGCGATCTCAAAAGAAGAATTCAAAAAATTGAAGAGTATTTTAGGATCAGCTGAGTATGAACCCGGACAAGGCTGTAAGTTAGAAATATGGAGCTATCCTCCCGGAAATCTTGCAAAAAACGGCATTGTGGATCAGCTCTCGCTTTATTTGTGCCTGAAAGATACAGGTGATGAGAGGATCAAAAGCGAAATCGATAAGATATATAAAGGATTATTAAAGTGATCAGAGGCATTGACAGATTCAGGGAAAGTTTTAAAAGTTTCAGCGACTGTTACGTGATTATCGGCGGTACAGCCTGTGACGCACTCATGGATGAGGCAGGTATTGATTTTAGAGCGACTAAAGACATCGATATTGTTCTCCTGATCGATGAAATTAATGCTGATTTTGCTCAAAGTATATGGGATTTCATTAAGGCAGGGAGTTATCAGAATCTTGAAAAAAGCAGCGGATCAAAACAATACTACAGATTTATGAAACCTGAGAAAGATGATTTTCCTTACATGATAGAATTATTTACCCGTAAACCTGATCTGATGCAAAAAAGTATCGATTCAAAGTTCACCCCGCTACATTTTGGTAATTATATCTCAAGCTTATCGGGCATACTTCTTGATGAAGATTATTATAATTTATTAAAATCGAACAAGCTTGTCATCGGAGGGATCTCTGTAGCTGGAACTGAGAGCCTTATACTTCTTAAGGCAAAAGCTTTTATTGATCTATCAAAAAGAAAAGAAGAAGGTTATTCTATCGATTCGAAAGATATTAAAAAGCACAGGAATGATGTTTTAAGACTGTCGCAGCTATTAAGTCAAGACCAAATAATAACTCTAACGGATAAATTAAAGTCAGATTTCGAAGAATTTATTGATGATTTATCCGATGACAACAACATTGATCTAAAACAGTTAGGAATAAAAAATGTTTCGCTTAAGGATATAATATCCAGGCTTAAAATAACTTTTGGGATTGAATGAATGAACATTACTATACGACCGGAAACTAAAGAAGACTACAGAAAAGTCGAGAAAGTGACGCGCGAAGCGTTCTGGAACCTGTACAGGCCGGGCTGCGACGAGCATTATTTAGTCCATATCATAAGGGACCATAAGGACTTTATACCCGAGCTTGATTTCGTCGCTGAACTTGACGGTGAGATCGTCGGAAATATCATGTACGCAAAGTCGTATATCGAGAATGATAAAGGCGAGAAAGTGCAGACCGTGACTTTCGGGCCCGTCTGCGTTCATCCCGATCATCAGAGA
>DAIMKZ010000132.1:0-4932 GCA_036721445.1 Candidatus Delongbacteria bacterium | reverse complement strand
GTCGCATGGTCGGCAATTAATGGCGTGATCACTGATCCGCGCGGAATTGAAGCGAACGATAAATTCCCGTTCACAATTCCACCTGCTTCTACAGTCGAGATAAAACCTGACGACAACAGAAGGGTCGAGAATGTATGGGATTATGCGGATGTTGACAATCTTAACACGGACCAGATGTTCGCAGGCAATCTGACTTATTCGGTACTGAGTTCCGAAGGAAAGGATATAGTTCCTCATCTGTTCAAGGGTTTCGATGTGAATTTTGCCGAAAAAGCTCAGGAAAACGATATTATGATAGCAGGAGATAATTTCGGCTGCGGAAGTTCAAGGGAACATCCTTCTGTCGGACTGGCGTATATCGGAATAAAAGCCGTTATCGTCAAATCGGTAAACAGAATATTCTACAGGTCTTCGGTCAATCAGGGACTTCCGATCATCGTAGCTCCTGAAATTGTCAACAGCTATAAACGCGGCGACAAGGTCGGGGTGCATCTGGACAAAGGTCTTGTAATGATAAACGGCAAAGAGCATAAATTCGCTCCGCTGCCGGACGATCTTCTGGCGGTTTTCAAGGCTAAAGGTCTTGTGAATTATCTGAACGAGAACTAGTATAAAAATTTCCGGAAATGAAATAAGCCCCTTTTTTTGAGGGGCTTAAATTTCTGGAGGAGGAGTAATGAAGAAGTTTGTTCTTGTTACGACTCTTATACAACGTCAATAACCGGTAAGTACCAAAATAATTTAACTTTTTTTCATCATCCGGTCGATCGCCATCGCCATCATCAGAGAATTGAGTCTTCTTTCCGCGTCATCAGACCTTGAATTGAGCACCACAGGAACTTTTGCACCCATAACGAGTCCTCCGGAATTTGCCTGCGCGTGGAATTTATATGCTTTAGTCAAAATGTTCGCAGCTTCAAGATTCGGCATGAGCAGAATATCGGGCTCTCCTGCAACCTCCGACACATGTTTTTTACCTGCGGACGCTTCTTTACTGATCGCAATATCGTAAGCGATCGGTCCTTCGACAATAAAATTTCCCATTTCGCCGTTTCTGCTCATAGTCTGCAAAGCGTCGGCGTCAACGGTTGAGGGCACTTTCGGATTTACAACTTCAAGCGCGGATAGAGCAGCCACTTTCGGTCTTTCGACCTCGATCGCCTTCATCAAAGGAGCCACATTCAAGGCTATAAGCTTTTTCTCTTCGACATTCGGCAGAGGCATGATCGCATTATCCGTCACGCAGATGAATTTATGGTAAGAGGGCATTTCGAGCATGGTCAGATTGGACAGGACTTTCGATGCAGCTACGCCGTTCTCCTTGTCAAGTATCGCTTTCAGATAATAAACAGTTTCAAGTCTGCCCTTAACGAGTATCTGAGCTCTTCCTTCTCTCACAGCATTCACTGCCTCGACCGCAGCGGTTCTGTCGTCATCGGTGTGGACTATCTCATAAAAATCTAATGGTTCTCCGAGTTCGTTCAAAACGGCTTTAATTTCATCAGATCTCCCTGTAAGAATAGCTTTTTTTATAAAACCTTTTTCACGCGCAAGTTTAGCCAGTCCGGTCACTTTTTTATCCTCGGCCGCAGCTATAACGATCGTTACGGGTGGTAGAGTTCTGACTTTTTCTTCGAGTTGCGCAAATGTTCTTATCATAAGACGCTCTTTGTTTTTATTTTAACAGGCCATGTGAGATATTTTTCTTCGTTATTGAGTACTCTGAGCGCATTTTCGGCAAGAGCTTCATTCTCAGAACTTCCGGGATAGAGGAATATCTTCATAGCTCTACCAACGCGTTTTTTGATCTGTTTGCAGATATAGTCGCTTTGAGCAATACCGCCTGTCAGGATCAGTCCGTCCGTGTGGAAATCGATTACAGAAGCCATAGCAGCTATGTCCTTGCAGATCTGGTAGATCATCGCGTCCAGTATCAGTTTCGCTTTTTTCTCGCCGTCTTTTATTCTTGCGAGGACTTCTCTTACATCCTTTGTGCCGAGGTATGCGTACATTCCGCCTTCGCCGTAGAGTTTCTTCATCAGTTCCGCTTTGGTGTATTCGCCGGAAAAACATGCGTTGATAAGCGGAATCGGGGGAACTCCGCCGGCTCTTTCGGGCGTGAAAGGCGCACTTTCCATCCTGTTGTCGTTGTCAACGATGCGGCCTCTGTCGAAGGCGGCGATCGAAAAGCCGGCACCGAGATGGGCGACCACGCACCTCATTTTATTGAAAGGTTTCTTCAGCTTTTTTGACAGATGCCTGACAGTCGCCCTCACATTCAGCGCGTGAACGAAACTGAACCGCGGGAACAGGGGCGAGCCCGAAATTCGTGCTATCTCGGGGAGTTCATCAACAGCGACAGGATCTGAAATGTAGGCGGGACAGTCATAAATTTTCGACATTCTGTAAGCAAGAGCAGACCCGAGATTGGATGCGTGCTGATAGACCGGCGTAAAAAGTGAAAAATTAACCAGTTCTTCGTTGACCAGAATCACGCCGCTGGGAACCGGGGTCAGCATCCCGCCCCTGCCCGCACAGGCGATCACTTCCGAACCTTTCGGAAGATTTTTCTTCATGAACTTTTTCACAAGTTCACCCCTGTAGTCAACCTGATCCGAGATGGATTCGAACGATTTTATCTTATCCGTCGGGTGTTCTATAGTTTCGGAAACAACCTCTTTTAATCCCTTTCCATGAACTTCATAAAGCGAACACTTAGTCGTCATCGCGCCGGGATTTATTGAAAAAATGAATTTCTGGGCAGACATTCCGCTTTTCCCCTGCTTTGATTTATGAGTGTAAAGTAACCCTGCGCGTGAATTTTAGCAAATAAAATAAGCCCCTTTTTTGAAGGGGCTTAGATCTTGGAGGAGGAGTTATGAAAAGTTCTTGCTGCTTATTACGGTTCTTATACAATCGGCGGGATATGAAAGTTCCATGGAATTAAATTAAATTTTGATTCAACATTTATGGTTTTGGAAATTCGGGATTTTATTTGTATATTATCACCGTAAACATTAAAGTAAGGTATTTGTTATGATGTCGAAAAATGATATAGTGGAAATAATAAGATCGAAAAAACGATTAATGAGATCCTTGGGTATTTCAAAGCTGTCACTTTTCGGTTCGGCTCTTTATGGTACGCAGGATGAGAAAAGCGATATTGATCTTTTGGTTCAGTTTGAGGGGAGTCAAAGCCTTTTTCGAATAATTAAAGCTCAATTAGAGTTGGAAAAATATTTAGGTAAAGAAGTGGATCTGGTGACTGTAGATTCTCTTTCTGTTTATTTTAGAGATAAAGTATTGAGCGCGATGGAGACGATCATTGATGAAAAATCTTGATAATAAAATTTTAGTACTGCATATCAAAGAAGCCTGCGAAAGTATCTTGAAATTTGTAGAAGGTAAAGAATACGATGACTTTTCTAAGGACGATATGCTTTTAAGTGCAGTTATAAGAAAATTTGAAATAATAGGTGAAGCTTCTTCTAAAACTACTGATGATTTTAAGAAATCGAATTCAGATGTCCCATGGGGCATTATGATTGGAATGAGAAACTGGCTTATTCATGGATATTTCGGTGTTGATAGTAAGACTGTATGGGATACAGTACAAGAAGATATCCCGATTCTCTATGAAAAAATTATAAATCTTGTCAAATAATTCCATGAAAATACATCTTCTTCAGATATCGGTAAATGAAAAGGACACTGAAGCTAATCTGTCCAAAGCTGTGACTAAATTCAAAGATCTGAAGGGCGGCGGAATTGCTGTTCTGCCTGAAATGTTCATACCGGGTTATGACAGGAAGAATATGGAGTACTGGTCGGATAAATGGCAGGAAGTGGTCATGGAATTTTCGGGTGCGGCGAAAGAGACTGGTACGGCTGTCATTTTTACTACTCCGGCCAGAGAGAACGGAAAGATCTTCAACAGGGCGTTCTTTATTGATAATGAGGGAAAAGTGCTGTCAACTTACGATAAAGTCCATCTTTTCAGGCTGATGGATGAGGATAAGATATTCGATCAGGGAAATAAACTCGGTGTGTTCGGCTTCGAGGAATGGAAGATCGGCCTGAACATCTGCTACGACATTAGATTTCCCGAAAGTCAGAGAAAGTTGTGGAGCGAAGGTGCAAATCTGATCATCGTACCTGCAACATGGCCTTATAAAAGAGTCGATGCGATGATAAAGCTGTCGTATGCCAGAGCTATCGAGAACCAGTGCTATTTTGTGATCGTAAACCGGGCTTCAGAGCGTGAACAAAACCCCACTTACGGCGGAAATTCAATGGTGATAGCTCCCGACGGTTCTCTCGTCACAGGATGCGGATGTACTGAAGATTTCAAATCGGCTGAAATTGATATATCGAATGTGGAAAAATACAGAAAGCTCATAGACTGCAGAGCCGACCGCAGAACAGATCTTTATTAATGAATAATTTTAAGCCTTTTTAATTCCGCTGTATATTTTTCCTGTCGCGGAATCGATCGTTATCAAAGTCCCGCTTTTTAATATCTCTGTCGCGCTTTCGGCATTGGATATTACAGGTATGTCGAGTGCTTTTCCCACTATCACGACCCCGGAATCGGAAAAGTCTTCTTCGGTGACTATTCCAGCTGAATGTTTTATCAGCTGAAGTATATTTTCGGTTGTGCAGCATATAACGAGAATATCTCCGGCCGTGAAATTTTCTATTCCGCTTCCGTCTTTTGTGATCGAACAGACATTTCCCGATACTGAAGTTTTATTCTGACCTCTTCCTTCCAGCAGAACATCGCCGACGATCTGAACCTTCATTGTATTGGTGGTTCCTCTTACATTGACTGGAGTTCCCCCGGTGATCACGACAAGGTCGCCTGATCTGATCAGTTCCGCCTTCAGTGAAGTTTCGGTCGCATGCTCAAAAAGCTCATCCGAAGTATTTTTT
>DAIMKZ010000131.1:0-5031 GCA_036721445.1 Candidatus Delongbacteria bacterium | reverse complement strand
CTGGGTCATGTTGATCTCGGCTGACATCTGGACGTTGTTGCAATCTTGCCCTGAGCCGGTTGTTGCCTATGTTGCGCAGCTGCGGGAAGAAAAAGAGCAGCTCGAAAATTGAAGATATTATTTCTCGGTATAGGAAAAACAAAACATAAATATCTTACTGAAGGTATCGAAAGGTACAAGAAACTTATCGGTCCTTATGCGTCTGTTGAAGAAATATATCTCAAAGAAGAGGACGAAAAACCTGATCCCGTGAATGCGGAAAGCGGAAAGCTCGAGAAGAACATGCCGAAGAACTATTATTCCGTTCTTTTAGATGTTGAAGGTAAAATGATTTCTTCCGAGGAGCTCTCAAAAATTATTAAAAACAAAAGAGACTCATCAGTTCCCGGAATTGTATTTTTGATCGGCGGGTCTAACGGGGTATCTGAAAAGCTGAAAAAAGAATGTGACGCGAAAATTTCTTTCTCGCGGCTGACTTTTACGCATCAAATGATAAGGCTTATACTTTCAGAACAGCTCTACAGGTCATTCAGCATTATTGCAAATAAAAAATATCATAAATAAGGCAGAGAAGCATGAGGAATATTATAATTACGATAATTACAGCGCTCCTGGTTTCAGCCGGTATGTATTTCCTTCTGAACAACATATCCTTTTCAATCCTGATAGGCATACTGACGGCCGCAGTAGTTTTTATTATTTTAACAAGAAAAGCGACAAAAGAACTTGAGGTTCTTAATGAAAAAGCGCAGAAGGCTTTATATTCACAGAATTTTGACAGAGCTCTTAGGATCTATGAGAGCGGTCTTTCTCTTGGGAAAAAGAGTCCGTTCATAACAGGACAGATACACGGTCTTATAGGCATGATACATTATATCAGAAAGGATCATGATAAAGCGAAAGTATCGCTAATAAGGTCTTCATCAATGAACTGGGTGTCAAAGGGAATGCTGGCTGTTATATATATGAACGAAAAGAATTATACTGAAATGGACAAAGCTTTTAAAACGGTAATAACCGCGGGAAGAAAAGAAGGTCTTGCCTGGTCTCTATATGCATACTGCCTGGACAGGATCGGCAGGAAGGAAGATGCTATGAAGGTACTTGAAGAAGGGAATAAAAAACTTAAAGAAGCTGACGACAGAATTAAATCTAATATTCTGGAACTCAAGAACGGAAGAAAAATGAGAATGAAGTCGTTCGGAGAGGCGTGGTATCAGTTCATGCTGGAAAAACCGCAGGTAAAAAGAATGGTCCAGCAGGGAGGAGTTCACCAGGGCGGAATGAAAAAGAACGCTATGTACAGAGGTTAACAGTAATATAAACGGGAGATCGTTATGAGGCTGGGTGTTAATATTGATCATATCGCCACTTTGAGACAGGCAAGAAAAACTTATGAACCTGACCCTGTGGCGGCAGCTATATTGTGCGATCTTGCAGGCGCAGACGGGATAGTATGTCATTTGAGAGAAGACAGAAGACACATTAATGACGAGGATCTGAGAAGGATCAGAGAGACAGTTAAAAGTCATCTGAATCTGGAAATGGCCGGAAACGACGAGATGGTCAGGATCGCCACGAACATAAAGCCCGACATGGTTACATTAGTGCCTGAAAAAAGAGAAGAGCTGACAACTGAAGGCGGACTTGATGTTATATCAATGAAAGATCATCTCAGGGATATAGTTTTCCGACTTAAAAGCGCCGGAATAAAAGTGTCAATATTTGTAGATCCCGATATCCCGCAGATCAAACAGTGCTCGTCTATTGAGGCGGACCTTATAGAGATACATACAGGTCATTATGCCAATGCAGTTATTGAACCTGACATAATAGAAGAATTCGAAAAAATAAGGGCGGCATCAGTTTATGCGGAAAAATCAGGTCTTGGTGTGAGCGCCGGTCACGGCTTAAATTATCATAATGTTAAAGATATTCTTCAGATCGAGGAAATAGAAGAACTGAATATAGGCCACTCAATTATTTCGAGAGCTGTTCTTGTAGGTTTGGACAGAGCTGTGAGAGAAATGATAAGCCTGATCAGATAAAATATAATTTATTTTCTCCAGAAATGAGGGACAGAAAGCAGAAGTGATTCAAAATATTCTTCGGACTTATCTTCAAGTTCATGAAAGAAATCTATTCCTGTAATTCTCTCAACGCTGTCTATACTGACACAATAATCTTCAATGTTCAAAGCATGATCATCCATTCCTACTAAAAAAGCTAAGGGGTAGAAGCCTTTTTCTGTATCAAGAATAACGATCTTATAAAAACCGTCAGGTATCTCGACTCTTCTGTTAATGAACTCTCTTTCGTTGTCGAAGTAAGGTCCCGTAATTATCCAGGACTGACCGAAATGTTCGGTGAGATCATCGACCGCCATTTCAAGGTTATTCCAGGTTTTTCGGTTGAAATTCGGTTTCTGAGGGGAAATGTTCGTGAAATAAAGTGATTGGGTCTCACATAGCCGACTTCTGCCTTTCATATTCGATTGCCTTGCCAGGTGACCTCTGTCAAATCCGCTGTTCCTGAAGTCAGAATCCACTGCGCTGTGCTTAACATCCAGCGACGGATCAGGAGCGAATTTTCTGTTCCTGAGATATTTCCTGCCGTTAAGATAATCTTTATTGACATAATAGCTGACCCATAGTGGATTAAGCCTTACCGTATCGTATCCCGACACATATCCTTCATACTCGAAGATGCGGACATTTTCAATAAGAGGATAACCCCATAAAATATGAGAATAAAACTTCCCGGATTCTGTTTTTAAAAGGTTATCCCTGATTCTCTGACGCGGAGTATAAATGAAAAAATACCACACGAAAAATAAATTGATCAGCAATATGAAGACAAATATTTTTCCTTTCGGCTTATCTGCCATTTTCTAATGTAAGTATTTTAACAAATATATTCATCCATTTCCTTCCGGACTGTCTTGACTGGATTTTATCCTTAAGCTCATGCTCGGTATTATAACCGTTCTCGTCAATAAAAGTATTAAATCTCCCCACAACTTTATCTCCGCTGTTGTCAGAATAGGCAAGAACGATCTTTCCCTCTTTGTTCAGCATATATTTAGACTGTTTTAGAAATCTTTCAACAAGTTTCTGGTCTTTATCATTTAAAGCTCTTTCCGACCTGTTCCTGAATTCGGAATCGATCCATGGAGGATTGAACATTATCAGATCGAATTTGTTTTCGATCTTCTCAAAAAGATCGCCTGATCTGCAGCAGATGAATCTGTTTTTTTCTGAATCGCACGACAGGATGCCCGCATCGTCTTTGAAATTATTTCCGTAATTCTTTTCAATGTTATAAATCGTGGATGCGGCAGATTCGGGAAGGATATCTGAAAAATATATATCACAGGAATCTAATTTTCTATCAGCAAGTATAGTGAGCACTCCTGAACCGCAGCCCATGTCGATTATCTTCATGTCTGATTTGATCTTTAACAAATCCATGGCTCCGGCGAACAGCGAAGTTGTTTCCTGCGAGCGGGGCAACAGCACATTTATTCCTGCACAGATTTCTGATTGGAGCTCATTTATATATATTTTTTCAGCGAGAGACATGGTCAGGTTTTTGTAGAATCTGTAAGGCAGAAGAAAACTCATTCCGGAATATTCATAAAGATCCTCTCCGCAGAAAGAGGACGCAAATCTTAATTCGGGATATTCTTTCAGTGAAACAATTATATCATTTTCTGCAACTAACAGCAGTCTGTCCAGTATTTTGTTCCTGAGCTTATCATACTCAGTTTTTGTGTTTCTTGAAAATGACCTTTTACTGATCTGCTGCATTTGGTCAAATGAAATGAGTTCGTCAGTCCTTTCAGTAAGAACTCTGTATATCCTCTCATATGATGATACATCCGTCTGGCCGGGTATTATATATTTTCCGGATTTGATTTCTTTAAATATTTTACTTTGATTTTGAAATTCTTTTTCTGAATAAATGCTGAAAGAAGAATCTTCGTTGATTAGATTCTCAAAGATTTCAGGCACCTGATAGTCTTTGCCTTTTATTATGACAGTGTTCATATCAGCCAAATTTTTTGATCTTAAAGATATGATAAAAAAAATATTATATCAATAACAAACCTGCAGTTCTGGACTATTGCTTAAAAAGGAACTAATATTTATATTGTGCACAATATGAAGAAAATTTATCTGCTGATTATTTTATTACTGATTTCATGGCTTCTTGCCGGAGAAGAAGATCATGAGAATGCAGCCGTTCATTCTGATCTGAAGATCGGGATCGCGCTGTCTGGGGGCGGCGTCAGAGGATTCGCACATATCGGAGTTCTCAGACGGCTTGAAGAAGAAGGTATTAAACCCTATATGCTGTCCGGATCAAGCATGGGTGCAATGATCGCCGGAATGTACTGTCTGGGATATAATACGTATCAGATCGAAAAAATGGTAAGAGAATCCGATACTCAGGAGATATTTTCGAACAAGCCGGACAGGGATATGACTGAGAATTATATAAAAAAGACATCTGACAGAACTGTTGTTGAACTTGAACTGACTGAAAGCGGGATACAGCTGCCGAATGCCTTGAACAACGGTCACAAGGTTCTGAAAAAGATCAGATCATATGCTAACAGCTCTGAATACTGCTGTAATGATTTCGATAATTTAAAATATAAGCTGAGAATAATTTGCTCAGATATTCAGAATTCAAAAAAAGTGATATTCAGGGATGGTGACCTTCCTTTGATAATTCTCGGCTCAATGTCTTTTCCAGGCCTGTTTAAACCGGTAGTCTACAAAGATTTGATGCTTCTTGACGGTGGTCTCACCGACAATATCCCGGTTGGTGTACTTGATGATTGTGATATTGTAATTGCCTCTAATACGACACACGATTCACCATCTAAATCAAAAGACTATAATTTTATTGAGCTTCTTGACAGAATTTCAATACTGATGACTAAATCCAATATTGAAATGAGTCTTGAGAATGCAGAAATAGTGCTTAGGCCGGATGTCGAGAATATTTCGGTAACTGAATTAA
>DAIMKZ010000130.1:0-5037 GCA_036721445.1 Candidatus Delongbacteria bacterium | reverse complement strand
TCTGTCATTCTTGAATACTCAATGAATTTCTCGCCTGCAAAAAGGGTCAGAGAACTTCTCTTTAAAGCGTCAGGTATAATGAGAAAGCACAAACTTACAGATGAGCAGAAAGGAAGACTTTACAGATTCTATGCCATTTTCAAGAAAAACGAAGGTAATGTAAAGCTTACGGTAAACTATATAAACAGGGCGCTTACTCATGTTTCCAGAACAAAAGATGCAGAAGCGAAATGTTTTTTGCTTAATGAGCTCGGTTCGATCTACGAAATGCAGTTCCGTTTCACAAAAAGCATATCGACATTCCAGACGGCGCTGAAGATCGCGGAAAGATCTGATAATCTGAAGTATCAGTCCATCATTCTTGGTAATCTGGGTAAGATCACATACAAGCTCGGAAAAGTAAAAGATTCGGTGAAATATTATGAAAAAGCTCTTGAGATAGCATCGCTGCTGAGCCTGAAAGATGTTGAGGGTGTCTGCGCCGGACAGCTAGGAAATATTTACCTTGAGACCAAAGATATTACATCGGCGCTCGCCAGTTTCGAAAGATCGATCAAGATATTCAGAGCTCTCAACAACCTTGAGGAGATAAGCTACAGGCTTTGTGATTTCGGATCATGCAATCTTTTCCATAATAATCATATCGAGGCGGAAAAATGTTTCAATAAAGGTCTGAAGATAGCAAAAGAAGTCAACAGCAGTCTCGCGAGGGCTTATGCTCTTCATAACCTGGCAAGACTGAAGGTTATCAGAAAGAGCTATTCTGAAGCCGAAAAGAACTTTAAGGAATCACTTAAGATATATCGCGAGAAGAAACTTTATAAAAGAATGGGGATGATCTACTATTACATGGCAGAGATGTTCTTCAACGAGCTTGTTGAGTTCGAGGAGGACTCATTCAATAAATATAAAAAGGAGATCATGGAGGATATCAGCAAGATAATCAAGTACATGAAGTATTCTCTTCTTTATTCCAAAAAAGCAAAAAATATTCATTTCATAGCTCTTTCATATCTTCTGCTGGGAAAACTCTTCAAAAGAAAAGGAAAGATGAAAGACGCAGTTTCAAACCTGCAGTCCGGCCATAATGCAATTAAAATATCTGATTATTCAAAACTCTATCTGGAACTTACATACGAGCTCTCAGACGCATACCGGAACAGTTCTAGGACCAGAGACGCGATACTTATTCTTAAAGCCGCGCAGAAACTGGCTTCAAAGAACAAAGATATGACAACAAAGAACAGGCTGAAAGAACTTATCAGCGAAATGTCGGAATAGAGATGTTCCTTCCGGTAAACAGAGAAGAAATTCATAAACTCGGCTGGAAAGAACTTGATATAATACTCATCACCGGCGACGCCTACATTGATCATCCTTCGTTCGGTGCTGCTGTTATTGGAAAATACCTTGTTTCAAGAGGTTTCAGGGTCGGGATAATACCTCAGCCTGACATAAATTCTAACGGCGATTTTTTAAAACTTCCCGCTCCAAAACTTTTCGTGGGCATCACTTCGGGGAATGTCGATTCAATGATAAACAATTATACCGCCTCGAAAAAACCGCGGAAATCCGACGATTATTCTGAAGACAAAAAGGGAGGAAGGAGACCGGACAGGGCCGTTATTGCCTATTCCAACAAGGCAAGAGAGAATTACAAAGGAGTTCCTGTCGTCATAGGGGGGATAGAAGCTAGCCTGAGAAGAATCGCTCATTATGATTACTGGTCTGATTCTGTGAGGCGCGGAATGCTTTTCGATTCCAAGGCCGATCTTCTTGTTTTCGGACAGGGGGAGAGAACAACGGTAAGGATAGCTGACGAGCTGCGTTCAGGGAGAGCGGCAGGAGAGCTTAAAGATATCAGAGGCACAGCTTTTATTCTCAGGAAAGGTGAAGAAAGACCGGCATGTTTTAAATACGAGGAACTGCCTTCTTTTGAAGATGTAAGTTCTGACAAAAAAAGTTTTATTTCGGCTGAAAGAATGATCCACTCCGTCACGAACCCCTATCTCGGCACAGGTCTTATACAGGAGACGAACGGCAGGAAGCTTGTCATCAACCCGCCTGTACTGCCTGATGATAACATAGATGATTTCTACGACCTCGATTATGAGAACAGACCGCACCCGATGTATAAAGAACGAATACCGGCCTTCGAGATGATCATGAACTCGATCACTATCCACAGGGGATGTTTCGGCGGATGCTCTTTCTGCTCCATAGCCCAGCACCAGGGCAGCTTCATCCAGTCGCGCTCGACGGCCTCGATCGTCAGAGAGGCTATGAAGCTGAAGTCACGCACGGTGACCGATCTCGGCGGACCGTCCGCCAACATGTACCGCATGCGGGGGCGCGATCTTGCGGCCTGCAGGCAGTGCAGAAGGCCGACGTGCCTGTTCCCGAAAGTGTGCCCGAACCTGAACACAAGCCATAAGGAACTGCTTAAGCTTTATGATAAAGTGAAAGAACACAAACGCGTTTTCATAAACAGCGGGATCAGGCACGAGCTTGCCCTGCTGGACAAAGAATACATAAAGGCCGCGGCCGGGGAATTCACATCAGGGCTGCTCAAGATCGCGCCGGAGCACACTGAAAAGCGTATCCTCGACCTTATGCTGAAACCTGACATATCGAAGTATGAGGAATTTGTACAGCTTTTCAGAAAATATTCAAAAAAAGAGCAGTATGTTCTGCCTTATCTTATATCCGCTTTTCCCGGTGTGACACTTGAGGCGGCGGAAAGAATGAAGGATTACCTTAAACGGAACAATATCAGAGTGGAGCAGGTGCAGGATTTCATCCCGCTGCCCATGACGATCGCCGCATGCATGTATTACACGGAAAAGGATTTTTTTACAGGCGAAAACATCCATGTGGCCAAAACGTATAAAGAGCGGGAACAGCACCGCAGGCTGATGCAGTGGTGGAGAAAGAACAGCTGACAAATATTTTTTAAAATTAGTTATTAATAATTTACTTGATTATAAATCACTTAATATTTAGCTTGTATTATAAATACAGTGGAGGCTCGTTATGTCAAGACTGGTGAAAGATTCCAAGAAGAAGATCGGCGTATCTCCCGGAAGCGCGGTATTTATAGGTAACAGGAAGGCCGATTCAGTAAATATCAGCATTTTCGACTACAATGAAAGTGCAATTACGGAAAGAAACACTAAAAAGATCGAAGACTGTTTTCCTTTCAAAGATACTCCAACGGTCACATGGCTCAACATTGACGGTCTTCATGAAACTCACGCGATAGAAGCAGCTGGAAAAGAATATGATCTTCATCCGCTTGTTGTTGAGGACATTCTGAATACTCACCAGAGACCTAAAATAGAAATATATGATGATTATATATTCGTGTCTCTTAAGATGCTCAGCGGAGTGAACGACAGTTATATGGTCGAATCTGAGCAGGTAAGCCTTGTTCTCGGGAGGAATTTCGTTTTCTCGTTCCAGGAAAAAGAGGGAGACGTACTTGATTCTTTAAGGGTAAGGATAAGGGAAGGTAAGGGAAGAGTAAGAAAAATGGGTCCCGACTATCTTTTATACGCTATAATGGATATAATAATCGATCATTACTTTCTAATTCTTGAGAAGATCGGCGATAAAGTAGAAGCCTTCGAGGAAGAACTTATGAAAGAGCCGAAGCCCGATACCCTTCATGATATTTATAACCTCAAAAGAGAGATCCTTTTCCTGCGTAAGTCAGTTTGGCCTTTAAGGGAAGCCGTAAGCACTCTGGAGAAGTGCGAGTCCGACCTTATAAACGAAAAGACTTCACCTTATTTAAGAGACCTTTACGATCATATAATTCAGGTCATTGATGCGGTTGAAACGACCAGAGACCTTCTTTCTGGAATGCTTGATCTTTATCTTTCCAGCGTCAGCAACAAAATGAACGAAGTAATGAAAGTCCTGACCATAATCGCAACGATATTCATCCCTCTGACCTTCATCGCGGGTATATACGGAATGAATTTCGAATATATGCCTGAACTTAAATGGAAATACGCATATTTCGCTGTCTGGTTCATTATGGTGCTTCTAGGGTTGGGAATGCTGAAATTCTTCAGGAATAAAAAATGGTTGTAGATAAGGAAAAATAATGCTTAACAAGAAAAAAGAAGTTACTGATCCTAAAATTATCGAAGGCATACTTAAAGAAGCTCTTTGGTGCGAGCTTGCGATGGCGGACGGGGATCAGCCTTATATTGTACCATTGAATTACGGTTACTTCGATAATGCGCTGTATATTCACTGCGCTACAAAAGGTATGAAGCTCGATCTGATCAGGAAAAATCCGAAAGTAGCCTTCAATATTACGCTCGACGCAGAATATCTTGACGGGCTTTTAACAATGAGATACCGCAGTGTGAACGGGACCGGTAAAGCTTATATCATCGAAGATGAGGAGGGTAAAAGAGAAGCACTGAATCACCTGACAGGACATTTCGGCGCAGAACCGTTCAACCACAGTCCGGAAAGCCTTAAAACGATCGTAATGATCAAAGTTGCTATTGAAAGCACGACCTGCAAAATAAGCTATATGGACGAAATATCTTAAGGAGTATATGTGAAGTTACTTGTAATAGGCGGGACACTGTTTCTTGGCAGGCATATCGTAGAGTGCGCAGTCAGGAACGGGCACGAAGTCACGCTTTTCAACAGAAGCATGAGCAATAAGGACATTTTTCCCGAACTAGAAAAGATCATCGGCGACAGGGACAAGGATATCGGACTGCTGAAAGGAAGAAAATGGGACGCGGTGATCGACACATGCGGTTATATTCCGAGGATCGTGGAAAGCTCAACTGAATTCCTTAAAGATAATGCGGCAGTTTATGTTTTTATTTCAACTATATCGGTTTACACAGATTTCTCAAAGCCGGGAATAAATGAAGAATCGGAGCTTGCAAAACTTGAGAACGAAGCCGACGAAACTCTGAATAATGAAACTTACGGACCTCTTAAAACCCACTGTGAAGAAAGAGTTAGAAAACACTTTCCGGATAACCATCTGATAATCCGGCC
>DAIMKZ010000129.1:0-5391 GCA_036721445.1 Candidatus Delongbacteria bacterium | reverse complement strand
CAGGATGGCAGAATTCTGGCTTAGATACTTTTACAATGTTCAGATAACGGTTTTACTGGCACTCATAACCCTGACTACATATTTATCGGGCATATTGAACAAAGACAAGATATCATGAATTAAGAAAGGCTAAGAAAATGACATCCGGCTTTCTCCCTCTCATATTACTCTACCCGGAAATACATTACAGGTTCAAGAAATTCCCTTTCTCGATGTATTACAAAAAGCAGCCGGAGATTTTATTCGATCTCCCCTATAAGAGCAGAACAGGTAAATTTCCCGTATTTCTTATAATAAAGGACGCCGACCTCTTCCCTGTACTCATATGGGAAATAAAATTCACTTTGATGTCCGAGGACGGAAAACCGTTTATAAAAACTCACCTCCTTCAGAAAAAATTCAGTTCACGGATAGATATACAGATTTTTGAATTCGATATGGGCGAAACGAAAGGATTCGTGACGATGGCGGCTGAAGCCCGTTTTTACTTCGGTGGTCAGTTATCATCCGCAACGAACGACAATCTGAGCAAATACATAAACGAGCTTGAGATATATATTAATGACGATGAGGAGCTTTTCGACGGATTTATACAGGGCGATCTTCATTATCACTCATACTTTACTTCCGATCAGGTGGAGTTTGGAGCGCCGGCGGAAGCCGCGCGGATCTGCGCCGCGTGCCTCGGGCTTGATTTCTTTGCGCTGACGGATCATTCTTACGACCTTGACGATGAACCGGACGATTATCTGAAGAACGATCCTGAACTGAAGAAATTCTCCGAAATGAAAACGGCATGCGGAGAGCTTTCAGATGATCAGGTGACGGTAATACCGGGGGAGGAAGTTACTGTCAGGAACGCAAAGAACAGAAATGTGCACATCTTGGCATACGACGCGCCCTTTTTTCACGGATCGGGCGACAGCGCCGAGAAGTGGTTCAGCACGCGAAGCGAGAACAGCATCGGCGATGTGGTATCGGGCGCGGGAGAAGGATCTCTGGTGATAGCGGCGCACCCTTTCACGAAAGTGCCATGGCTCGAGTACCTGTTCGTCAGGCGCGGAAAATGGAGTATTGAAGATATAACAGGCAACGACATCACTCACATCCAGATACTTAACGGGGATTTTGACGAAGATTTCTTTAAAAGCATTGCGGCATGGGTCGGGCTTCTTCTTAAAGGACACAGAATATTCATTACCGCAGGAAATGACGCTCACGGTAACTTTAATATTTTCAGGCAGGTAAAGATACCTATGTTCAGTCTGATATCTGCACACAAGCAGTTATTCGGAAAATGCAGGACCGTTGTTTTCTCTGAAAGCGGTTCGCAGGAAGATATAATAAATTCTGTAAAAAAAGGCGCGGTCTATATTACCGACGGGCCCCATATCCTGTTCACTGTTACCGACGGCGGGAACATTTACGATATCGGTTCTGAATTTAAAGCGGTAAATGAAAAACTGGAGGCTGAGTTCTTCATCACTTCATCGGCATATTCCGGCCCCATAAAAGGCATAGTAATATACAGAGGTTCGATCCGCGGCTTTGAAGAAAAGATACTTTATAAGAATCAGCTGGTGGAGAGAACCTATACTTTCAATGATAAGATCGAGATGATCAATGACGGAATTGACCATTACATCAGGATAGAAGTCTACACATCGGTAACTCATGCCAACGGAAAATATTACGAGCACAGGGCTTATTCAAATCCGGTCTGGATAAAAAAATAAAGGAGAACCGTTTTTTATGAAGAAGTATTTTATTTTTACTTTTATATTTTTTACGATATTATGCCGTTCCCAGTCGGACGAAAGCTCGAATCTCAACTACGGGATGAAACTTTATAACGACAGGGTCTACGATGTTGCTGTCACTCAGTTCAGATATTTCCTGGAAAGGTATCCGTCAAGTGTATCTGCGCCTAAAGTCCTCTCCCATCTTGCCGAAGCATACATCGGTCTGGGAGACGTCGTGAGCGGAATGAAGAGCTATCAGAGGCTTATTCTTGAGTACCCGAACTCGGAATTTACCGAACAGGCAATCTTCAAGACTGCTGAAATACTGAGTGGAATGAACGAGAAAGTAAAGGCTGCCAGATACTACCTTCAGCTGAAGAACTACTTTCCCGGATCCGCCAGAGTGCCCGAAAGTTATTACAAGGCTGTTAAACTGTTTTATGAAACTGGTATTACCGAAGAGGCTGTAGAGAACGCCCTCATGCTGAAAAAAAATTATCCCTCGAGTGTTTTTTCCGGCAGAGCCCAGCTGATACTGGCTTCGATCTATGAAAAAGAGAAGCAGACAGCACTCGCCGAAAAGACATATTCCTCCGTGTTCAGCTCGTCTTCAGACGAACTCAGATCTGAAGCGGGGACTGAGTATTCTGTTTTTCTGGTCAGAAATAATGACACTGCCTCGGCAAGAAAGATCTTGAGGGAAACTTATTCATCAGTTTCAAAAAAAGACGCGAATTATTATACCGTGCTCGCAGGTTATGCCGAGATACTGTTGATGTCGGGAGAACCGGACGAAGCGCTAAAGATAATTTCGGAAGATAAGAACATTCCCGAAGAAAACCGGAAAAAAATGAAGGTCATCAGGGCTGATGCGCTGTATTACAAAGGCGATATGAATTCTGCCGCCGACGGCTACCGGGAAGCTTTAGATATATCGGAAGATCTTACAACAGTGCTTAAAAGATCGTACGCGCTGGCAGGTGCGAATGATTATTCCGCCGCAGCTGCGGAAACCGACAGATATTTAATGAATATAAATATAGAAGATCAGGATGAAACACAGGTAAGATCGGCTTTTATATCCGCGGGAGAGAATTACATAAAAGCAGGAATGCACGATGATGCTCTGGCTGTTCTGAGAAAATATGCTTCACTCTTCCCTGCCGATCCAGATGCTCCGAAGGTCGGGTTTATGACGGCAAGAGCTTATTATGATTCTGAAAACTATGCACAGGCTTATGAATATCTGAAAAAGCATCAGGAACTCTACCCTGCGTCGGAATTTGCCGACGACGCCGTTTTCCTTTCGGCTGAATCAGCCTTCAGAAACGGTTTGTGGAGAACGGCTCTGGACAGGTATGTTTTTCTGTTGAAGAATTACGGCGCTTCAGAATTTGCCGGCATTGCTTCTTCAAGGATAGAATTTTTAAACGACCATAAAGTCCGCGAAGACAACCTCAACGATAAGCTCGCCGCCCTTTCTTCAGGAGCCGTTTTCGAGCCGGACAAAGCGCGGCTTGCCGCGGAATGGGCGAAATTTTATTTTTACGACCTGAAGGATTATGTTAAAGCGGGAGATTTTACATTAAAATTCTATGAACTTGCCGGCGGCGGGAACGCTGGTCATGAAATAAAATTCATAGAGGCTGTTTCTGCTCTCAGGATCGAGAAAGCGACGGACGAGAAAGTATCCGCGGCTTACGCCATTCTCGAATCGATACTGAAAGATAAAACAGCGCAGAAACAGATAAGATCAAAGTCGGCTCATGAGATGCTTAAAGTATGCGACAGAGTATTCGGCACTTCCGAACTTCAGGCCGTACTTGATGAAATCATGTCAGCCGTAAGATATGACAATCTTGATAATGAGGACAACGCTCTCGCCTATCTTTATATATTGAAAAAGAACAAGATATCAGATCCCGCACTTGTATTAAGTGATATCGACAGGCTCTATATCAATAAAAAAGACGCTTCCACTTTTAACGACACGATGCTTTTAAAGGCGGAACTGCTCAGAAAAACGGACGGTAACGAAAGATCGAAGGAACTCTATTCTGCTTTAGCTTCGTCCGATTATAAGACACGCTCGAAATTCATAAGCCTGACCGCTTTGACCGACGACCCTTCGGCGGCTCCGGAAGAAAAACTTAAATATCTGTCGGTAATAGAAAAGGATTTCCCGTACGCATGGACTGAGAATACAGTAAAAGAAAGAAGGGCGCAAATATATCTGGCTTCGGGAGAAAAAGACAAAGCGCTGAACGAATACCTTTCGCTACAGAAAGAGGCTGAAAAAGGGAATGTTTTCGGTACGGTACCGGCAGGCCGCAGGGATTATTCTGCGGAGATCGCGCAGATCTATTTTGACAAGTCCGAATTCAGCAGGGCAGAATCTTACTATCTCAAAGCTCTTTCAGGATCAGGAGCCGAAAAAGACAGGCAGGCCGTACTGGGCATGCTGTCCGAGGTCTATAAAGCTACAGGCAATAAAGAAGCGCTCGAGGCGAATCTGAAGTCAGTCAGCGCGGCATCCGAAGGCGAAAAGGGCTACGAGGCTGCTCTAGCTCTCTCCGATCTCGAATTTGAAAAAGACAACGTCACAAAAGCGATATCGATGTATCAGGGAATATTAAAGAAATACAGACCCGAAGACAAAAAACCCGTCGAATCAAAGATCATAGTCGCGCATTTCACAAAAAAATCAATAACGGAAGGCGACAAACTCCTCGCCGACTTCCGCAGGAAATATAAGGACAGTTACGATAAAGATATCTACGAACCTGAGTTCTACCTTGCCAAAGCGAACGGTTTTCTGGCTATGAAGGAATACGACAAAGCGCTTAAAAGCTACCGCGCGCTTTTGAAGGATTACCCGAACAGCATCAGAGTCCCAAAAGCCATGTACGGCGAAGCCATAGTGCTGTACAATATAGGCAAAAAGGACGAGGCGTTCGTGATATGGGAGAATATCGCCCGGACATATCCGGATGACGATATCGCGGTTGAGACGAACTATCACCTCGGAGCGGTCTACAACAACCGTGAGGAGTTCGACAGGGCCATAACATCGTTCCAGAGCATCGTGAAATACAAAAAAGACCATCCGCTGAAGAAGAATTCGTACAAGAACCTGATCGATCTTTATCTTAAGCTGGGATTCAACGATGCCGGCGCGAGAGTGATAAGAGAATATATTTCGCTGTATCCCGACGAGGAGGATGTTTTCCAGAAGCGCATCGAGATCGGGAACATCTATCAGCGCAACGGCGAATTCGACACAGCGCTTGACTACTTCAAACGCCTCATCTACGAAGCCAAAGGTGACGACGAGGCCGCGTGTCAGTTCTTCATAGCAGAAACTTATATGATGATGAAGAATTTCAGGCAGGCGATAACAGAGTTCATGAAGGTCAGGTATATGATAAAGACCAGCTCTCCTTTCGAGTGGGGGCTGACCGCAATGTACAATACCGCTCTCTGCTATGAAGAACTTACCGAATACGACAAAGCGCTGGATATACTGAATGAAATTGTTAAGAACCATCCGTCCGATTCATACGGCAGACAGGCTAAGAAGATCGTTGAGAGGGTTGAAGGCAAAAAGAATATCGAGAGATAAAATTTTAAAAGCCGGCTCTCCCCTACC
>DAIMKZ010000128.1:0-5488 GCA_036721445.1 Candidatus Delongbacteria bacterium | reverse complement strand
CGATATTCGATTATTTCAGCGGAGACGTGAAAAAGATGGTCAATGAGTTCTATTCGAGAATAATTAAGATGGTAGAAAAATTCAAGCCTGAGATAATCGGGCACTTCGACCTTATAAAGATAAATAATTTCAACAGGCAGTTCTTTAGCGAGGATGAGAAATGGTACAGAGACGAAGTCATGCAGGTTCTTGACTACATTTCTTCTAAAGGAACGATGCTTGATGTGAACACAGGCGGAATTACAAGAGGTTATCTTACAGAACCATATCCGAGTGCGTGGGCTTTAAAGGAAGCCGCCCGTTTGAACATACCTGTCACACTGAACTCCGACGCACACAGACCAGAACATATAGACGGCAACTTCGTTCCTGTTACGAAGATACTCAAAGACGCCGGATACAAAGAAAAGATGATACTTAAGAACAGTAAATGGCAGGCAGTAGAATTATAATTTGGAGTTGATAATGAAAGTTCAGAAAAAACTGAAAGAATTAAGAGAGTTAATGAAAAAGAATAAGATCGATGTCTACTGCATTCCCAGTTCAGATCCGCATCAGAGTGAATATGTAGCGGAAAGATGGCGTTCGAGAGAATGGATATCGGGATTTACCGGATCTGCCGGAAGCGTTATGCTGACCCAGAAAAAAGCATGCCTCTGGACTGACGGCCGTTATGATATTCAGGCTGAAAAACAGCTTAAAGGAAGTACAATAGACTTTGTTATTACAAATCTCCCTAATGCTGTACCGTATCATGAGTGGATAAGGTCCGAATTCAAAAATAAAAAGAAGATCACCATCGGTGTTGACGGGAAAGTCGTTTCGATAGCAAGAACGAGAGTTATAGAAAAAGACCTGAAAGATTTTGAAATAAGCTTCAAAACGGAAGACCTGATCGAAATAAAATGGAAAGACAGACCGGCAGTCCCTTGTGAAAAATTGTTCGATCACTGCAAATATTCAGCGACAAAAATGGAAAAGAAGATCATTAAGATCAGAGAAGAAATCTTAAAGAATAAAGCTGAATATTTTATCGAATCATCTCTTGATAATATCGTGTGGATACTGAACATAAGAGGTAACGACATTCCTTATTCACCGGTAGTGATATCTCATCTGATCGTATCTGAAAAAGAAGTAATTTATTTCGTGGATAGAAAAAAGATCGATGCTGATGCGAAAAAATATTTCAAAGCTAATAATGTGATTTTAAAAGAATATGATGATATAAACGGATTTCTGTCAAAGCTGAAGAAAGATTCAAAGATCATGCTCGATCCTGAAAGGATAAGTAAACAAGTTTTCGATTCAATAAGTTGTGAAGTGATCGAAAAGCCTGATCCCGTACCGATGATGAAAACGGTCAAAGATGAACTTGAGATCAAAAACTTTAAGAAAGCTATGCTTAAGGAAAGTGTCGTTCTTGTGAAATTCCAGATTTGGCTGGAAGAAAATGTAGGAAAGAAACTCAAAGAGCTTGATGTTTCTGCGAAAATAACCGAAATGAGAAAAGAACAGAAAGGATTTGTCGCTAACAGCTTCAATACCATTTCAGCTTACAAAGAGAACGCCGCTTTAATGCATTACGCACCTGAAAAGAAAACTCAGGCAACAATAAAACCGGAAGGATTCCTCCTTGTTGATACAGGCGGAAATTACCTTGACGGAACTACGGATACTACAAGAACTTACTCACTAGGGAAACTTTCTGCCGAGGAAAAGAAAGATTATACACTTGTATTAAAAGGTCATATAAACCTTGTGAGTCAGAAATTCCTTAAAGGCACCACCGGACATGCGCTCGATGTGCTTGCAAGGCAGCCGTTGTGGAACGATTATTACGATTACAAGTGCGGAACGGGTCACGGTGTCGGATTCTTTATCAATGTTCACGAAGGGCCTCAGAATTTCGGTCCGAGGCCGTCAAATGTAGCAATGGAACCGGGAATGATCACAACTGTCGAACCCGGAGTGTATAAGAAAGGAAAACACGGAATCAGGATCGAGAATATGTACCTGACGGTCAAGCTGAAAGACACGCCTTCAGGTGAATTCTACGGGCATGAAAGCATTACTTTTGTTCCTATTGACACTACGCCTGTCGTCAAGTCAATTATGAACAAAGACGAAATTGACTGGCTGAACAAATATCACGCTCAGGTATATAAAAAGCTATCACCGTTCCTGTCTGAATCAGAGAAAAAGTGGCTTGAAAAGAAAACGAAGAAGATCTAAATGAATACAGTAATATTATTTTTATTTCTGGGTTTTGTTCTCGGATATTTTATACGAAAGAAGAAAAGTATTCTCAAACACCTGGACAAAATAACTTTCTGGTCAGTACTCGCTCTTCTTTTTCTGCTTGGATTTTCGGTCGGCAGGAATCCTGTAATAATTAAGAACCTGCATAGTCTCGGGTTTCAGGCTATGATACTAAGTGTTTCAGCTGTTATTGGAAGTGCGGTTGTCTCTATGATCGTTTACAGATTATTCTTCAGGGATATCAAAGCCGATGAGAAGTAGTATTGTGATAATCATATTTTTCGCTCTAGGAATAATTTTAGGATATTCCATAGATGAAAGAATTTTTGTTTTCAATGATGATATGAGCACATACGCACTTCATTTTCTGCTTTTCCTGATTGGAATAAGTATCGGAGCCGATCTGAAAGTTTTCAGGATAATTAAAAAACTTCATTACAGGATCTTTTTCGTACCCCTTTCGGTGATCACCGGAACTCTTGTGGGAGTCGCTGCGGTGTCGTTTTTGTTCGACAGCATCTCTTTAAATGAATGCCTGGCTATAGGTTCAGGTTTCGGTTACTACAGTCTGTCGAGTATTTATATTACCGAGCTGAGAGGGGAGACGCTTGGAGTGATCGCACTGTTGTCGAATATCATCAGGGAGGTCGTTACCCTGATCGGTTCGCCTGTACTGGCAAAGTACTTCGGGAAGCTTGCCCCGATAGCTTCGGGCGGTGCTACTTCGATGGATACGACGCTGCCTATAATTACAAGATATTCAGGGAAAAATTACGCAGTAATTTCAATTTTTTCAGGAACAGTTCTCACTATAATCGTGCCTTTCATGGTCACACTCTTCCTTTAGTCCTCTGTATGGATCAGTTTTAGTTCCACCAGTGCTTTTGAATTGAATTTGTCTGGGAATACTTTTTCTTTTGAGTCTGAATAGTATGGAACAAGTTCATGCATTTTGCCGAAAACAAGTTTGACGTTCAGGTCAGAGATTATCAGGTCTTCTGAAATTTCAAATGCAAGTCTTGAATTGGCAGCGGCGTCATCCTCTCTTATAAAAGTCTGCTCCTGCGTAAATCCGTATTTTGTTACAGGTCTGAGGACATATTCAGGATATTGCTTTACCGACAATGGCGAGTTATAACTGAAGGCCGGTTTATTGTCAAGTTCGACGAGGATATTTCCTTCAGTATCAATCAGTAATCCTGTTGATCCCCATTCATCCTGCATGTCGCCGTACGGCTGATAAGTATTCATCTTTCCGCTGAATCCGAGACTGATACTGTGTTCGGTTCTGTCTTTTCCCGTAAAGCTTTTTTCAAATGTGAAATAAAAAGTGGAATCAGGAGCATAGTTTACGATACAGCTGTCTCCGAATAGCAGTACGATGTTATTTTCATTTGCTTCTACTTTTCTTTTAAAATCAGAAGATTTAGAATTAAGAGTATTCTCTATCTTTTTCAGGTTCGCGTTATTCTTGTACTTTTTGGAAAAAAGCTTAAATTCATTCATTAAAGTAGGAATGTCATCAGGCGGGATGAAGACATTACCGAAAATTTCAGCCTTAAGTTTCCAGGCTTCTTCGGCCAGTTTAATATTTTTGTCCCTTGTCAGGATATCCAGTAGGGAACCTGCTTTACCGGCATATCCTGAATCATAAAATTCTTGAGCTGCCCGGATCTCTTTGAATTTAACAGACTGATCCTGCGTTAAACCGTTCTGGGCAAAAGCAGCGAGCGCTATGAAAACTATCATGAAACAAAATGTCATCTTCATTTCATTCTCCGAATTTATTTAATCGATTTCGCCTGTCGAAATTATCTGTATCCTTTTCTTGTCGTTTATAAGGATCTCATTTATTCCTGATAATCTGTATTTTCCTGTTTCCTCATCTCTATTCACTTTCTTTACTGCGTAGAAGAACTGGAAAGAATTAGCGCAGTAGAAAAGTACTTTTCCGGCAGGGTCCTGTAAGATAGTGAGCACATTTGAGTTGTCAACATGCTTTGAAATTGTGTATTTCAGGTCATTATCAGAAATTATGTTATCAGTGTCGGGAATTACAATTATCTCACCTATAAAACTTTTGTACTTATCGTATGATTTAAGGACGTCGTCAGCACCCCCAAGGTGGCCGTTTGAGATCAGCAGCTCCGAGTTGTCACCGGCCAGTTCCTTTATCATGCCTTCGAATTCTGATGTTGTGATTATACATAATGACACAGGATCGACCGAGCTCAGAGCTTCTAATGATCGCCTGAAAGCTCCGGGACCGAATTTTTCAGTAGAAATTATTATTCCTGAGAATGATTTTTTTCCGGGAGTCTGTTTTTGCGAAACTTCGGTTGAACGAGTTACAGCTTCATTTCCGGAACTGAGCATGAAGGTATTTACTCTGGAACCGTTCTTATAGTATCCCTCGGCCATTCTTACGATATCAACAGCTTTATCAGAACCTGCGGTTCTCAAAGAATTATAGACTTTGTAAAGATTCTTAGTATTGAAACATAAAAGCCCAGCAAATATTTCGTAAGTCTGACCCTGTGAATCATTTGTTTCTTCGGTTTCTGATATCTTAATGATCCTGTTGGCTACGTTTCTTATAACTTTTCCATAGGGTATTTTCTTTTCGCCGCATTCGGTCGTCAGGATCGTACAATCGCTGTCGTTTTTTAAATGCTCCTTATAAAAACCGGTTATATTATTCTTGGTAAGCTTTTTTATCGGTCCGGGCTGGATAATAACATATCCGTTAAAATCTTTCAGCCATTCTTCCGCGCATTTTAAAATCCCTGCCGTTCCTCCTGTTCCGCTGCATACTAAATAATCGTAATCGTCACCGTATTTGGTCATGAGTTCGGCTTTTTTGTTTTCAGTGCACATTAATGCTGTCGCGCCGGTTTCGGGGATGTCGAAGATAGAAGGTATAACTATTGTTTCATTATCCATTGCAGAAATTATAACGCGGAGCTGTCCGTTCTTCCTTCTTTCGATCTTTTCTTTTTTCTCCGCTTTAGTTTCTTTTGGTCTCGTTTGTTTTTCCGGAATAAGTTTCTGCAGCATTTCTACAGCCGGGGCTATGCTTCTTTTAGGACCGTAGATCAGGAAAAGGACAGATAACAGAGATAAAATATACCCGTACCAGCCGGATTTGTATGTAAAAACATACGAATCCGAGAACTCATTTCGGGTTTCATCTGTCAGGAAGAAACTTATATCGTTGTACATATTT
>DAIMKZ010000127.1:0-5573 GCA_036721445.1 Candidatus Delongbacteria bacterium | reverse complement strand
TAGTTTGTATTACAGGATATTTTATACATCTTTTATTACATATTCTTTCTCAGCTTTTCTTACAAGAACCGTGTTATCTGTTTTGATATTCTTAATTAGCATTATTTTAGTGAAAATTATATTCCAAAAAGCCAAAAGGGACTTCTTAAATACAGTTTTATTTGCAGGGATTTTATACCTTTCAATTGTAGTATTTCAGCTGCTTGCTGAACATATGAGCCTGTATGACTTATACCTCAGATACACTACATATCTTACAAGAACCGATCTTACTGAGAAACAAATTGGTCATGTTAAGTACCTTATTCTATCTTATAAACAATTTACAATAACATTGCTGGGACTGTTTATTCTTCTAGTTGTAATCATGATCTTAATCAGAAAAAAAACTGACAATAAATTCTGGCAGACCTGCGCTATCTATTCTTTCACTCCAGTTTTTATTATGATATTTGAACAGTATATTTTTGATTTTCTGAGAGATATTTTCCCGGAGGTTGTTACACATAATCCGGATATTACATCTTATCCGTTGTTCAGAATACCGTTGATGATGGGATTGACCATTGCAATGTTCATATCAGCCCGGGCATCGATCTACCTTCTCAAGAACGACAGGAGGTTGTCATGAAGCACATGATAAAATCGAACTTATACCTGATCTTCTGGGCTGACAAGTACTTCGGAGCGGTCGTGATAGCCATTCTGGTCGCACCGGTAATATTACTTCACGGTCACTTCTCCGCCTATGCTGTCGGTCTTCCTTTGGCTGTTTTCTTCTCGCTGCTTAAGTTCAATTCGACGGTGATGTCCGGTAAGTTCGAGCGGATAAACGCGGCCGTCCCTGCGGAAAAGACCGCAATTGTGACTTCGCGGTTCCTGACAGCGGCAATAATATCAGATACATTCACTCTCGCGGCGATAGGCGTTTCCGTCTGGGCGAATCTCAAGAAAGTCATCTACGATTCAAATAAGATCGATCTCGCGTTAAGGAAGGTCGTGGTCGAGATTCATACGCCTGTCAGCGGAATCATCGCCGGACTGATCTTCGGAATACTTTTGTCGGTTATAATTTCGTCGGTTTATCTTTATGTCTGGTCGAAATTCGAGCATGACAGGTACAACCTTTACTTTACGATGACGGTCCTTATTTTTGCGTTCGCTATAAAACCGCTGCTGGAAGGAATTACCGATGCGGGAATAAGCATGATATGGGTCAATCTGATCCTGGTGCTAATCGCTGTTCCGGCCGTGTGGATCTCACTTTCAATGTCAACAGAGGCGTTTAGGGATAAGGAATTTTAGAAAATGTATCTTGTTATTTCGATACAAAATAGCAACCTGTAACTTGTATAAAATCGCATAATGCTCTAATATCGTAAAATGCGTTTTAGGATTTATGTCAAAAATCGTAAAGCTGACTTGTTGAAATTGGATATATCTATTTGGCGATGTGCTCAAAAAACTCTGCGGGACTGATTATCTTTACTTCTTTAAACTCAGGAGCAGGGAAATGCTTGAGGTTCCCAGTGACAAGATACTTCGCTCCAGAACTTACAGCTGCTTCGATAAATTTCAAGTCTTCCGGATCGGGAATTCCAAGATTTAAAGGAAGCGGTGACACAAGTAATCCGTTGGCCTTTATTTGCTCGATCAGCGCGGATATATTTTCGGGATCAATATGAAATTTCGGCCTTGACATTACATTGACATATTCTGCAATAATTCTGTAATCATAAATCAATTCTATATATCCGGAAGCAACTAGCCTTACGATAAAACCCGGTATTCCGTCCGGATTCAAAAGTCCGGATATAAGAACATTCGTGTCGAGAACTATCTTCATTGGTTTGCTCTTGCCGCTTTTATCTCGGCTTCGATCTCTTCATCGGTCATCTTATTCAGGCCTTTTCTGACGGATTTTTCCTGGATCGCCATAACGGCCTGTTCAGCTTTCACTTTTCTTAAAATATCCAAAGACTTTTCATAATTTTCGGGGTCGGTTGATAGCATTATAGCTAGAGGTTTACCGTTAAGAGTTATAGTTATCGTATTTTCGTCCGAAAGGTCTTTCCAGATATCTTTCGGTTTTGTTCTAAAATCTCTTACGCTGACGAACTTCATAGCTCACTCCTTTTGCGGTTTCCTGATACTAATATACACAATTGTCACACAATTGTCAACAGGATAGTTTCTGCGATAGCATAAACATCTTGACTTGCTCCGGAATGCATGAAAAATCTGTATCTGCCGGAGAAAACCGATTTTACTCTTGCATAAATATCATTTCAGGCTTACAATTAGAGAGTATTAAAATATTTATCACAAGTTGGAGTAAGAGGGTGAAAGTTCTAAGGTATTTGGCCATTTTTTTAGTTATAATTTTAGTTGCCGGTTGCGCAAAAGAAAAAACCGATATCCCGCTAAAGAAAGTTACGCTCACAAAGCTTCATACTATTGAAGGATACACTGATAATGGTCAAGATTCTCTGAATTCTATTTCAGTTTTCAGAAGCATCTTTCATTACGGGAATAATAATGATTTATTCCTGTATGATTATAAATCAGGATCGGTAAAAGCCTTCGATAATAAAGGAGAGTTCAAGGTCAGTTTCGGAAATAAAGGCATGGGTCCGGAAGAGATCGAAAGCTTTAATACTTTCTTTACATTCCGCGATACGATCTTCATAGTTGACAGCCGGACAAAGATCAAAAAATTCAGCACTGACGGGTCTCTTCTTGAAATAATACCAATTACTTCAGAAATCATGTCGCTTCCACAGCATTGTTACCAAATTAATGACTCAACTATAATCGGTCAGGTAACTAAATTCATTCGTGAGCCTGATAAGCTTACTCTAATGATAAATCTGGCTATAATGGACACTGATTTTAAAATACGAAAAACCGTATATTCAAGAGATGTCGATTACAGGAAGGAAGGTCATATGCTGTCTTTCTTCAATCCAGTATACACATTCGATAAAAACAGGATCTATGTTACAAACATGAGTAAAACTGACTATAAAATCCAGGTTTTTTCATTAAACGGCGAATACTTAAAAACAATTAAGAAGAATTACGTCAGGACAAGGTTCTCTAAAGAGGAAATGGAGATTCTTGAAACAGGTCAGAAAAATACTAATCCATATTTTGATAAATTCTACGATTATAAAGTTTCGATCCGGAGACTTGCTACTGATAAATACGGGTATCTCTGGGTGCAGAGAGGTGATATCGAGACAAAGATAACATTCGATATATTCAATGAAGAGAAACAGATAGCTGAATTTACTTACGATCTGAAAAAAACCGACGGCAACTACTCGCAAAAAGCGATAGAAATAAACAACCGGTTATATGTGTATGACTACGACGAGAACCTGATAGATGTTTATGATTATGAGATCGAGAATTAAAATTAGGAGAAAGTAATGAGAATCGTAAAACTCTTTATCACTGTAGGAATAATTTTATTTTTATTCGGTTGCTCCAAAAAAGAAGCCACCTACAAACAGTACGACCTAAACGGAATCCGGATAACAGAAAATTCAACTACTCCGGCTGACTCGACATTCAGGATCGAGCTTAAAGAAGTCGGGTTCATTGACATGGAGAATGAGACTGATTCGAACCGTTACATCAGCATGATTGCAAATATCGATATTGATATCGAAGGTAATTTATATATCATGGATATTATGAAGCGCAGAATTCATAAATACGATAAGAACTGCAATTTCGTCAAAACATTCGGAAGAATGGGGAATGGTCCGGGAGAATTCGAATATCCGGGAACGATCAATGTCAGAAAGGACTCGATTTTTATACCTAATTTAACCACTCTTCAGATTATCAAGTATGATACTGACGGTAATTTTCTCGAAAATAAAAGGCTGGATGATATTACTCAGTTCCCAAGATATCCTAAAAAGTTCGGGGGTAAATACATCAGCCAGTCGAGTGATATATATCCTGATGAAGAAAAGGGCGGATTAGTAATGCATGAGGAAATCAGCCTCTACGACCGAAATTTTAATTATGCCGGACAACTTTATAAGAATGAATATCATGAGAAATCAGCTGATTCGAAAAAATTATCAAAACTAGGGCTGGTTACTGCTTATAACGACAGCCTGCTTTATGTGTACGAAAAAAGTATAGACAAATATCAGATCGATGTATTTGATAATGAAGGTATAAAGGTCGGAGAAATAAGAAAAAATTTTAGAAGAATTAAAGATACACATGATTCCTTTGTTCATTCCGTTGCAAGTATGGTCTCTGACAAATATGGCAGGCTCTGGATTGAAATATATGATGAGGCGGACCCGAAGAAGTATGTTTACGATGTTTTTGATAACGATATATTCATCAACAGAGTTGTTTTGGACATTGAGGAAGGATATTACAGATATTTCGTTGAGGATAAGCTGGTAGCTGTCAACAGAGATAATAATAATGTTAAAGTTTATGAGTATTAAAACTGGAGAAAAATGATGAAAGTTCTAAGGTATCTGGTCATTTTATCGGCAGCATTATTTGTTTTAAGCTGCACCAAGAAAGAATCAACTTACGAAGTCAGTGAAGCGAACGGGATCAGAATTACACAAAATACGGGAGTGCCGGCTGACTCGACATTCAGGATCGAGCTGAAGGAAGTAGCAACGATCAGTCTGGAGACGGAAACGGGTTATATTCAACCTCCAGATTATGACTATCATTTTGACACTTCAGGTAATCTGTATTTTGTTGATTATAAAACAAACAAGATACATAAATATGACACAAAGGGGGGTTCTGCTGCCGTATTTGGTGGTAAAGGGCAAGGCCCCGGAGAATTCAGTGTTCAGCCGCGAATATTTGTATCGGGAGATACTCTTTATGCCGCAGAGACTAACATAAGGAAGGTCACAAAGTTCGATCTAAACGGCAAATACCTGTCTGAAAAAATGATCCCGGATATAGATAAATTTCCTAAAAGCCCGATCAGAATAGGTAAAAATTATTTATGCTCATCCGATTATGCAAGAATGGACGAAGCAGGTCAGAGGTTCAGTGTAATATCAGTCTATGTCCTCAATGATAAACTTGATTTTATTAAAGAGATCTACAGAGATGAGAAAAAAGTAGATCTAACTCAGGAAAGTGATCCTTCCGAGCAGGGAGTGAGCATTACTGCAGGAAACGGGTTCGCTTATTTATATGTAAATTCAAAAACTGAATACAGGATAGATGTTTACGATGATGATGGAAATAAAGTACGAAGCATAAGAAAAAACTACATCAGAATTGAGTCAGGTCAGAAGGAAAGGGAATGGCAGGAGGATTTTAATAAAAAAACAGGCATGAAATTTATGACCCGCTTCAAAAATTCAATATACAGTATTCGTGCGGATAAATATAATAGATTGTGGGTCACTACGAATGCGGAAGAGAATGAAAAGGGCAGTAACTTCGATATTTTCATTGATGAAATATTTCAAAAGAGGGTCAGGTTCTATGTTGAAGACGGATATCTGATGCAATATGTAGGAAAAAAGATCGTAGCTGTGAATTATCAGACAAATACA
>DAIMKZ010000126.1:0-5682 GCA_036721445.1 Candidatus Delongbacteria bacterium | reverse complement strand
AAATGCCTGTGCTGCCCGCTAATATGAGGAAAAATTTCGATGAAGTCGAGCTGGGATACACCTGCGAACAGGCAAAGAACGAGGTCAACAGGTGTCTGGAATGCGGATGCGACGCCTATTTCACCTGCGATCTGAAGAAATACTCGACCGAATACGGAATAGACCAGCAGAAATACGGCGGTTCGTTCCAGAAATACAAGACGGATTATTCTCATCCTTACATTGAAATTGACAATAATAAATGTATACTATGTTCAAGATGCGTCAGGGTATGTAAAGACATAGTAGGTGCAAATGCTCTCGGCCTGGTGAACAGGGGTTTCGACACCTATGTAGCTCCGGCGCTCGGGAACTCCCTTACCGATACTCCCTGCGAGTCGTGCGGAATGTGCATCGATACATGCCCTACCGGAGCTATATCCGAGAACAAGCAGTTCAAACCGGGACCGTTCAAAACCTCGGTTTACGAATCCGTTTGTAATTTCTGCTCGATAGGCTGCGGGATAGAAATACATCACAAAGGCGGATTCGTGATAAGCGTGAACGGAAGAAAGACGGCGGCGAATCCCGACGGCAACATCTGCCGCTACGCAAAATTCGGTTACAAATACCTGAACGATAAGAACAGGATAACCAAACCGCTGCTCAAAGACGGGGGCAGCTGGAAGGAAATAAGTTTTGAGCAGGCGTATAATCTTATCGCCGAAAAGATCAAAGCGGCAAAACCTGAAGAGAACTCTTTTGCTGCAGGCGGAAGACTGACGAACGAAGAGCTTTATCTGACATCGAAGCTCGCTAAAGAAGGGGTAAAAACCTGCAATCTGTCTTCATTCCTGTATCACGGAAGAGAAGATGAATTGAAAGACGCATGGTTCGCCAATGCCTCGTTCGATGACCTCGACAAAGCGGGAGCGGTATATTTCATCGGTTCTGAGATCGACAAAGAGAACGCGGTTCTCGGATTCAGGCTCAATTCGATCAGGAACGATAAGGGTTTTAAAATGGTCAATATTCACAAGACAGGCGATTCAACTCTGAATAAGAAATGCGACTGCACTGCCAGGGTCAGCTCATATTCAAACTTCCTGAAAGCTATGAACTATGTTATCGTGAAGGACAACCTTGTAAATAAAATGTTCATTGACGGAAGAACGGAAGGATTCGATAAATATAAGACAGAACTTATGAAGAACGATCTTGCAGATCTGTGCGCGAAAGCCGGAGTGACGGAAGAAAAAGTCAGAAAAGTCGTTAAGCACTACAACGAAGAGACGAACGCCATAATAATCTTCAATGAGAAGAACATATCGTCACCGGGAGTGAAAGAGATATTCAACCTAGCGCTTTTAACGGGAAAACTCGGAAAGACCGCAAGCGGAGTGATGACTCTGAAAGAGAAAAACAACGCTCAGGGACTTTTCGACATGGGGATCTACTGCGGCTGTGAAGACTGCGGCGGCGATCACTCGAAGATAAAGAACATGTTCATCTTCGGAGAAGATCCGGTCGGCTGTTCATCAGATAAGAAGACCGCGCAGATGCTCGACGGCGCCGAATTCAAGGTCGTTTCTGATTACTTCATGACTGAGACAGCGAAAATGGCAGATGTTATACTTCCGGCATCATTACCGATAGAAACAGGCGGATCTTTCTCGAACACTCAAAAACGCCTCGTCACATTCGAAGCTGTGGCAGAACCTAAGGCCGTGCTGTTCAAAGATCAGCTGATATCGCTGATGGAAAAACTCGGAGTTAAAGCAGAATACGCTTCGAATGAGGAGATATTAAAAGAAGCCGTATCGAAAAATCAGGACGGGCTCAAAGATAAGGACGACGCAAAATTCATTTTCGAGACCACTGAAGACAAATGCGACAGAACAGGATTCGGTCACGGCTGCGATATTATTGTAAAAATGGCCGACGACGAGTTCGCGGAGAAACTTAAGAAATAAAACTTGTTTGCAGGTTAACTTAAGGGGGCGTACACTATTCGCCCCTTTTTTATTGCTCTATATTTATGATCTGATCGACCCTGTCGATCTTTTGAGTTCTTTTTTGACCTTCGGGAAAAATGATCTCGAGCGTGAAGCCGGACGATTCTTTTCCGAGGCCGAAATGCTGGACCAGAGAGTGCTGGTTGGTGCTGCCTTTGCCGCCCTGTATCTCGCGGATGAGGCTGATACTTTCGTTATAAAGTTTAAGTCTGGTTCCGATACCGTCACAGTGGTCTTTACCTTTAACACTGACTTCGAGCCAGTTGCCCGCTTCAGGCGTCTCGTTAATGAAAAGCTGTATCTTGCCGCCGGCCGCAAGCATATCCAGATCACCGTCGTTGTCAATATCGGCAAAAGCGCATCCCCAGCCGTTATAGTGTCTCGTACCTGAAAGATAGGTCACATCGCGGAAAGTCTTATTCCCGTTATTCATGTACAAGAACGACCGCCTGCCTTCGTAAACACAGTTGATGTACAGGTCAAGATATCTGTCGTTGTCCAAGTCCCCGAAAGCAGGCTCGGAATGCGTCTCCTCGTACCTGATCCCGGCTTCTCTCCGGATGTCTTTGAAACCCTGCATCTCGTTCACTTTGTTTTCGTAAAGCATGGTCATATTTGAAAAATCGATGTATCTGGGGTGAGCCAGGTTCGCGCTTATCAGGTCAAGGTCTCCGTCGTTGTCAACATCGCCCCATTCCGAACCTATAGTATGACCCCACCAGCCGCCAGTCTCCTCTCCGGCGACACCGTATTCCAATGCGGAGTTCTTAAAGTTACCCAGACCGTCATTCTTAAAAAGGAAATTTTCGGTCAGTCTGTAGTTCGAGACATAAATGTCAACGCTTCCGTCGTTGTTGAAATCTCCCGCACTGACGCCTCTTCCGGCCCTGTTCTTTCCGTCAGCAGGCAGAATATTTGAAAGATCTGTCATGTTCCTGAATTTACCGCCGCCCGTCCCAAAGAATATTTCATCCTTTTCGTAAACATAATCCTTCTCATAATTGGCAAAATAGATATCCAGAAATCCGTCTTTGTTCAGGTCTGCGATACCGACTCCTTCTGTCGAAACGCCGTTGTCCGAGACCGATCCTTCGCCTGTCAGCTTAGTGAAAATACTTTTGTCGTTAAGCCATACAGCCTCGGGGTCTTTAGTAATAATGTCCAAGTCGCCGTCGTTGTCAAAGTCGCCCCAGAGGCCTCCGCCGGCCTGAATATTTTCAGGAAATGCCGCCGATGTAACTTCTCTGAACGATCTCCCGCTTTCATTCTTAAACAGCCTTCTTCCGTCAAGCAGCATGTCCTGATAGCCGTCACCGCCATAATCGCCCCATGCTATTCTTGAGGCGCTGATATCCCCAAGGCCGAAGTCATCAGTGCGGTCGTTGAATATCACTTCACTAAAACCGGTGCGTTTTCTGATATCATTTAAGATCTCTGATGAATTTTTGTGAGAACATACTTCATTGTGGAGCGAATCGCATAATTTCCAGACATTCCTCGAGTCTCCTGCGATAAGAGCTTTGGCTATGTAGGCCAAGGATCTGTCCTTATCTCCTGTTTTCGAATAAAGTTTTCCAAGGAGGTAGTAAGGCCTGCAGAGAGTGGTCTCGTCATCAACGCCCAACAGGTTGTTGTCGGTTATTTCATAAAGAATCTGCTGAGCGAGGTCGAACTTATTGATATCTGTCAGCATTTCACCGAGATACGATCCTGAGGATATTTTCGCGCTTCGTTTTTCAAGCTCCCATTCCATAACGGGATAATGTTCGGCTTTCTTATATGATTCAGACCTGAGATAACCGATTATTGCCGATTCAAGGGCTTTCAAAGTATCCTTCAGATCAATATAGTAATACCTCGAAGAAGTTGTATAAGGCAGATAGTCTTCAGAGAACTCTTTCTGAAAATCCGTCAGGGATTTTACAAGATTTTCCCGGTCTTTTACCGAGCTCAGAGAATTGATGTAATACTGATAAAGCGTTCGCCGCCATGTCGTTTCAGGATACTTTTCCAGCATATCCTCAACGATCTTTACTTTTGCGCTGTCATCAGTCCATACAGGATACATTCTTTCATAAAATTCTGACGATGCAAGGTCGAACGTTTCTTTTGACCGCGGGTACTTTGTCAGGATCGTGTTTTTCACTTTTTCTGCGTGCACGGAATCATTTGAAGAGAGAAATTTTATGTATGACTTATAAAGAAGCTCGTTTTCGGCCAGGGTTTCTTCCGGTATTGTTTTATGAATACTGCATGATGTTAAAAATATCACCGCGACAAGAGCTAAAAAAAATTTTTTCATCCGCGCTCCCCTGATGCTGAAAGTATTTCACTTCAACAACACTCCCCAGTGCCGTTAAATAATAAAACAATAATTGATGAAAAAGGCAAGGAAATTTGCATACGGAGATTCACTTAAGTTGACTCTCGCTTTCATGATGAGTGAGAACTTTCATACTTCGCTGGATCAGGATCCAAATTATGCTGATTCGACTGTCGTTGATCTTTCGGATGGACTTGATGTGTCACTTTACGATCAGGGTGGTATGACGCTTTCAATAATGTCATTTGGGCAGAAAGAGTATCTGATACTCCGATGTTCGATACTCCTGAGACAAGATGGGGAGCTACAAAAAAGGACGGCTGGTACGGTAAGAACGGAGCCTACTGGAACCTGATAAACGAGAACAGACAGGCGGTCATGTCGGGAATATATCTCTTCAGCGTTCAGGATGTTGATAACAAGAAGGATGATTTTGTCGGGGAGTTAGTAATAATAAAGTAATTTATCGAATTATTCAATTGATTAAATATGCGAAATTCGGTATATTAAGCATAAAGAACTAAAGTGAAATCGCAATGAAACCTGTTTTTCGAAAAGAACTATTCTGGGATGTAAATTACGAAAGCATTAATTTCGAAGATAATGCCCGTTTTGTAATCGGCAGAGTAGTAATGCGCGGAAATCTCGATGACTGGAACGCCCTCAAAGAATTTTACAGTCTTGAAAGAATCGCATCGGAAGTTGTGAATATAAGATATCTCGACAAGAGAACGCTGAGTTATCTCTCTGTAGTTTTAAATATAAAAAAGGAAAAGTTCAGATGCTTCAATACGGAATCGTCAATAAAGGCACTCTGGAATTATTGAAAGAGTTAATGACCATGCCAGAACTAAAAGATTTTTTTTTAGTTGGCGGGACAGCACTGGCTTTAAGGTTAGGGCATAGATTTTCAATTGATCTTGACCTTTTCACACTGAATGAATTTAATCCCGAATCGCTTTTAACGGGCATCAAAGCCAAGTTTGCAGTTACTGAAGTAGAAGAAAGTAAGAACACGCTCAATCTGAGCATAGAGTTTCCAAAAAATTCAGGCAACAATGTGAAAATCGATCTTATAAGATACGCTTATCCGCTTATTAAGCCCGTAGCTGAAATTGATGGAATAAGGCTGCTTGAGACCGAAGACATTATCCCGATGAAGCTGTCAGCAGTAGCGGCGAGAGGTTCAAAAAAGGATTTCTATGATATTTATTTTTTGCTCAAACATTATACTCTGGATGAAATGTTCGGATTTTTCGACAGAAAATATGACAATATGAATAAATTTCACATAATTAAAAGCCTGACCTATTTTGATGACATCCGTAAATCTGAAACATATTGTTTAATAGTTACTAACTCTGA
>DAIMKZ010000125.1:0-5723 GCA_036721445.1 Candidatus Delongbacteria bacterium | reverse complement strand
ACCTGGCTTACTTTTGACGAACTCAATGACAGATGGCATTCAGAAGAAGGAGATAATATCCTGAAGAATTACGGGATAGCCGTTTACGGTAAAGAAGCTAAGTACGATTCGAAAAAGATCGTTCACATGGACTGAGCGAATAATTTATTCCTGATTCACCCAGATAAGCGCGTCCGTGTCGTATCCTAATGATCTTGCTTTCTGAACAAACTGAGCTTTAAGATCGTCACTGACGGTCGGGGTACGGGATAAGAACCAGAGATATGACTTTTTCGAGCTGGTAACGAAAGCATATTCATAATCTTTATCGAGCTCGAAGACCACGTAGGCTCCGTAGAACGGTCCGAAAAAGGAGACTTTCAGGTAACCTTCGTCCTGCGAATTCACAAAATACGCTTTTCCTTCAGCTTCTTTCCACCCGTTCTTCTCTTTAGAGAATCCGCGGTTCAGAACTTTCACTCCGCCGTCGTCGCGCATGGAATATTCGGCTGTCACTTTCTCAAGCCCTCTCTCGAACGAATGGTCAAGTCTTGCGATCTCGTACCATTTCCCCAGATATCTTTTAAGCTCAAAATCCTTCACAGGTTTAATGTTGTCCGGATAGCCCAGGCATCCGATGAAAAGCAGGGACAGTGCTCCCCGGAATATTTTCTTTAAAGTTTTCATTTCAAGTCCTCAAGTTAAGGTTATACTGAGTTACTGTAAATTTAACAATTCATCTCGGGTTATAAAACATTATTTTTTATTTTCGATCCGTGTCACGATTTGACACGCCCTCTGTTTTATATTGCCTGTAATATAATTCGGGTGCGGATATGTCAAAGGGTGAAGTTGTTAAGTTCGAAGAGAGTATCAGGGATAGGATTTTTTCGATACGGGGATTCCAGGTCATGCTGGACAGAGACTTGGCGGAGCTGTATGGAGTTAAGCCATTCAGATTGCGTGAGCAGGTAAAAAGGAATCAGAAACGATTTCCAAATGACTTTATGTTTCAGCTTAATAAAAAAGAAATCAGCTACATGGTATCGCAAAATGCGATACCATCAATTAAGCATTTGGGAGGGACAAATCCTTATGTTTTTACTGAACAGGGAGTTGCTTTGTTGTTGTCCGTTCTGAAAAGTAAAATTGTACTAAAGATCTGCAGAGGTGATCAATGAATTCTAATAGTGATCTGATCATATATCAGGATGGAGAGCTGGAACTGAAAGTATCGCTTAATAATGAGACAGTGTGGCTCAGGCAGGATGAGATTTCAAACTTATTTGAAAAAGACAGAACGGTCATAACGAGACACATTAAAAATATTTTAAAGGATAAAGAAGTAGACGAAGAAAGCAATGTGCAGAAAATGCACTTTGCAAATTCAGATAAACCTGTAAATCTATACAGCCTGGATATTATTCTGGCAGTCGGATACAGGACAAATTCGGCAAAGGCGATTAAATTCAGGCAATGGAGCACTAATATATTAAGAAATTATATCCTTAACGGTTATGTGATAAATACAGACCGGATAACACAACAAAGACTTTTGAATTTGGAAGGTGATGTAAAGAAATTACAAAAGAAAGTTGATGATATTTCTGAAATTGTAGGTTCTAAAGATTTTATTCCAAAGCAGGGCATCTTCTTCGACGGTCAGGTATTTGACGCCTACAAGTTCGTATCTGACCTTTTCAGGAGCGCGAAGTCCTCGATAGTTCTCATAGATAATTATATCGACGATACCGTCCTTGTACATCTTTCGAAATTAAAGCCGGGAATAAAAGTTCTGATACTCACAAAGATCGTAACCGTACAGCTTAAGCAGGACGCGGAGAAGTTCGGCAGGCAGTATTTTCCCGTAGAGATAAAAGAATTCAGAAGGTCGCATGACAGATTTATCATTATAGACGGGAACGAAGTCTATCATTTCGGAGCATCGCTGAAAGATCTCGGCAAAAAGTGGTTCGCGTTCTCAAAGATAGGGAAGCAGTCTTTCAGACTAATATCTCAGCTGGATATGAAAGCCTTTATTTGAATAAAGATCGATATATAAATTGCTTAGTGAATGATAAGAAACGCACAAAATTTATGAATAATTGTGCAAACTGACGAAACAATGCACAGCCGTTGTGCAATCGAGAGATTTAATGCAAGTATAGAAGGATTTTGAAAGATTTCCGAATGAGTTTTGCTTTCTTATGACTAATAGCGAGGTTACAGAATGGAGATCGCAAATTGCGATGTCCAATTGGACATAAGATGGAGCTTAAATAACATGCAGAATTCAGTACGATTCTAAACTTGAGGTGCCAAATTGGCACCTCAAGTTGGGTAGGAACAATATTGGACTTATGTCTTCACAGAGCTTTAAGTTGCAGAATATAAGGTCGCAATTTGCGACCTTAAAGCAACAATAAATCTCTCCTAAATTTACCTTTTGACAATATATACAAAATGAATTATATTCATTTTCAGTTTATATAAACCGGAGAAGTTATGAAGCGGATTGCTGCTTTTGCGTTTTTGGCTATTTTATGCGTGACCTATGCTAAGACCATCTATGGAGAATACACTTACACTTACGGTGATGACGAGACTCTGACCGAAGCGAAACAGAAGTGTCAGACGCTCGCCAAAAGGGACGCCGTCGAAAAGTTCGCGACCTATCTGAGGAGCGAGACCATTGTCAGGAACTATCAGACCGAATCGGACGAGATTATCGCGAACGCGGAAGCCATGATGATGGATGTAAAGATCGTTGAGGAAAAAATCGATAAACTGGCTTCCACAATTTTTTATAAGATCAGCGCGGAAGTCGACGAGCAGAAGATCCTCGGTGTTTACGAAGAAAAAGAGAAGATGAGGCTTGAGCAGGCTGAAGCCGAAAGAGAAAGGCAGAGGATAAAGCAGGAAGCGGAGCGTAAAGCGCTTGAAGCTAAACTTGAGCATGAAAGAGAGCTTGCCAGGATAAACGCGGAGACTGAAAAGCTCAAGCTTTCAAGAGATATAAACGAAAAGGACAGAAGGTTCTGGAGAACGCAGAAGTGGATCGGTCTGGGAGCTTTTGTGGGTTCAGCCGCGCTCGGAACTTATTTCAATGCTCAGGCGGACTCTTATTATGACGATTACGAATCGGCGACAACTACTCTGGAGGCTGTTGACCTTTACGATAAGGCGAATTCAAACAAGGATTACAGGAATATCACGTTCTCTGTCTCTCTTGTGCCTCTGGGATATTTCTTTTATTCGTGGTATATGGAAAGTAAATACTAGCTTTGAGGAAAGTTAAATGAAGAAAACTGCATACATTCTTTCGGCGATTATTCTTTTGATAGCGATCTGGGCATGCTCGGACTATGAGCACACGAACCCTTTCGACCCTGACTGGGGAGAGGTTACGGCTCTCAATAATGTATCGCTTGAAATACAGAAAATAGACCAGATCAAGGTGATATGGGATTCGGATTATCTGAATAAAGACGGCTACACATTTCAGATAGACAGAAAGATCGGGAACGGCACATGGCAGGAAAAATATAAATTATTTACTAAAGACATATACTATTTTACCGATTCACTGGCTGCGGTCAACGAAACGAATTATTACCGCGTGAGAGTGGGCTACGACGAAAACCTTTCAAAGCCTGTCGAAGCTAATGTGTTCAATATGTTCCCTCCTCCGACAAATATAAATTTTACCAGGATCGACCTTAACACGATACAGCTCAGATGGTCCGACAATTCCAACGGGGAAGACGGTTTTATTATCGACAGATATTCTGACGGGGACTGGGCCGACAGTCTTGCGCTTGTAACGGAAAATATTGAGTCATGGACGGACTCGACGATAGTGCTCAATGACAGTATCAGGTACAGAGTTTGGGCCTACAGGAAAGATGTGAGGTCTTCCGCTCCCGCGACTGACTGGATCGATACAAAAGTTCCCGCTCCGAGCAATTTTAAGGCTGAAGGTGCCGATATTACAACTATTAATATAAGCTGGACCGACAACAGTAACGGGGAAGAGGCTTTCAAGGTCGAAAAGAAGACGGGCGACGGCGCGTGGGTGGATTACTATACTGCTCCGGCCGATTCTACTTCCTGGACAGACCACAATGCCGATCTGAACGAGACGATCCAATACAGGATGTACGCTTTCAAAGGTACTGCCAAATCCGATTACGCGGTCTCCAATCTGGTGGACAATACTTTCCCCGAACCGACCAACCTTGTTCTTAATCAGATGGACCTCAACAGTGTCCGGCTTGACTGGACCGACAATTCTCTGGGTGAGGACGGTTTTATTATTGACAGAAAAAATTCGTCAGGCGTCTGGGAGAACGGGCTTCAGCTGCTTTCCGGGAACACGGAATACTGGACTGATTCTCCCGTAGATATTAACGACAGTCTTGCTTACAGGATCAGAGCCTATAAGGACGTTCTTGCTGTGAGGTACTATTCGGGATATTCCGCGGCTAATGTTAACGATATCAATTTCCCGCCTCCTTCTAACCTGATCGTTACTAAATTGAACCTTACTTCCATCAGACTGAACTGGACGGACAACAGCGTGGGAGAGGAAGGTTTCTTTATTGATAAGAGAGTTAATTCCGGTGAATGGGTCATTGCTTACGGATCTGCAGGGGCTGATTCTACGCAATGGACGGATACGACTGCGGAAGTTAATCTGGATATTCAGTACAGGATATATGGTAAAGCAGGCAGTAATTATTCGAACTATCTTGTTTCGGACGTGATCGATAATACTATTCCCGCACCTGCGAACCTTTCTTACAATAAGCTGGATATTAACTCTGTCAGGATCAGCTGGAGCGACAACAGCGCCGGAGAAGAGGGTTTTGTGATAGACAGGTCCGTCAACGGGACATGGACGAACTCGTACGCGACGGCGGGATCGAACGCGACTCAATGGACTGACGATTCGGCGGTGATCAACGCTAATCTTGTTTACAGAGTAAAAGCGTACTATACAACGAACTATTCCAACTCAGTCGAAACCGGATCGATAGACAACACTTTCCCTGCACCATCCAACCTGACCACCCAGGTAAACGGGATGCAGATCACCCTCAACTGGACCGACAATTCCGCAGGCGAAACAGGCTTCTGGATCGACAGAAAATACGACGGCGGCTTCTGGGAAGACAATTACGCATCAGTCAATTCAAACATCGTTACATGGACTGAAACCGTCGCAGACACAGGAAAATACTATTACAGAGTAAAAGCGTATTACGGAACAGACTATAGCGCCACAACAGCCGTCGTTGAAGCCTGGGCACAGCAGACAAATAATGAAATGATCCTTGTCCCTGCAGGCACTTTCATGATGGGTCAAGTCGGAGTTGCCGAACCAGTTCATCAAGTCACGATCAGTCACAGTTTCTATATGGCCAAATACGAAACCACTCAGAAAGAATGGTATGATATTATGGGTACAAACCCTTCTCATGAGGAAGGAGTTGGGGATAGTTATCCTGTATACTATATTAGCTGGTACGACGTTATTGTATATTGCAATAAAAGGAGTATTGTTGAAGGATTAAATCCCTGTTATGTAATAAACGGTACAACAGATCCAGATTCATGGGGTACTGTTCCAACTATACAAGATGCTAATTGGGATGCCGTGAAATTCAGATGGTATGAAAACGGATACAGATTACCTACTGAAGCAGAATGGGAGTATGCGGCACAGTATAATGATGATAGGA
>DAIMKZ010000124.1:0-5887 GCA_036721445.1 Candidatus Delongbacteria bacterium | reverse complement strand
TGCTGCCGGCTGTTACGTTACCGTATGATAATGATGAAGGAGTGTACGAGAACGTTCCGCCCGTGTCGCCTGTGCAGAGAACATCCTCGAAATAAGGCTTCTTGAACTGAGCGGTTATTACAAGTTTACCTGTGTCTCCAACAGTATATTCGCTGATAGTTACATTTGCGACTCCCGATGAGTTCGCTCTTGCGGCTCCGTGAAGAACGCCGTTCTGGTCACCCATAGCTACATAGGCATAAGGTGTCGTTGTAACGGTAAATGATGTTGATCCCGGTGCAATTACACCGTCATGCGATGCTGTCATAGATGAAGGTATTCCGAAATATATCTGAACGGAAGGATCTCCGAACATTTGATATGCACACCAGTAGTCGTCAGTATATCCGGAGCCGAGTGCTTCAACGGCCATAAGTCCGATGTGTCTGGTGGCAGCCTGTGAAGAATATCCGAGAGCCATAACACCGTCATACATACCCGGATTGGCCGTATCAAGAGGTGGCGGTTCCTGATTAGTAGCAGCAAGACCGACTCCCATTGCGAGGTCTTCGTCCCAGTATGTCGACATTGAAGCGCCTATAAATCCGACAGCCCCTTTGTTTGCGGCGTTGAGCCAAGATTCCCCGAAACACTCTGTTGTTCCAAAAGAACCGGTCAGACAGCAGTTGCCGACTACCAGCGGGTATTCTCCGGCGTTAGCCAGGCCGTCAACGTTAGATATCGTAAACGACGGGTCGGCAAAAACAGTTTCAGCACCGTGAGCCGTATAGTTATAGAAGTTAGATCCGGCTGACATAAAAGAAACTATTTCTCCGGGTACAGAGCTTCCGTCAGAATCCGGATATAGATAATAATCAGCGTTAGCCATACCGTTCGCTGACGTAAAATAATGCATCCAGCCGTAAGTGATCTGAGGATTGCCGTGACTTGCACCGTATCCGCTATCAACACCGGCCACTCCCAGAGGTCTGGTAAGATATGTAAAATCCTGTCCGGGATTCAGAACGGAACTGAACTGCTCTTTTTCATACCATATCGTCTTGTCTACCTGGGCTGTAAGTTCTGCTGTAGATCTAACAGACATCCTGCCGGCATAGATCGAAGGTATCCTGTTCGACGAGCTTGTTGCTCCGATTACCTGATACAGGAGGTCTGATCTGGTAACGCTTCCGGTCGAACCAAGCGACGGATCTACCTCAGACAGGACACCGTAAGTACCGTCGTGGTCACCAATAACAAGCAGGAATGAAGGTTTAGGTGAAAGCGTATTCCACTGGTTTTCCACCCATGTGTCAATAGTACTGATCGTCGTTGAAGCTGCAACATAATTCGTAACGACTTTAAATCCTTTTTCGGTTTTCCAGTCAATAAATCTTTCAAGATCTGCATTGCCGTTAAGATTTGAGTTTGCCACGATAAGATAAGTTACAGGGTATGTCATAAGATCTGCTTTCGTATCCAGCGGTTTGTAGTTGATCAGCTGACTGTAGGCCGATTCAAAGTATGGTGAATAGCTTTCTGCAGCAATTTTCGATGCTTGAGGATCCGCGTTCAAGAAATTTATTCTTACCTGAACATTGTTATAAACAAGAAGCTCGCTTTCAACGGGGTTATACCTGAAAGGCTCTATAACGACAGAACCGACCCCGATACCTCTCATAGTCCCGCTTTTTGAGACGGAAGCTATAGGTGCTTCGTTGAATTTTGACGCCAGATAAGCGCTTTCGTTGTAGATGTACTTTATGTCTTCCGGCTTTGTGCTTTTCGAATAGCTTGGCTGAGCGGGTGCTATCTTTTTCGTGATACCAAGTTCTGAAAGTTTGTAGCTTTTTGTTTCGTAGCTTAAAACCTCAACTTCAGGTTCTGCACCATATGGTATTGCGATCAGGTTCCTGAAAGTAGGTAATGCCGGAGCGCCTTCGTTCCTGGAAAGGTAACCGCCGTCTATCGTTACCGAAGTGAAAGCACCTTTCTCAGTGCTTATGTCAGAGTAATTGATACTGCCGACGTTAAAATTCAGGTCGAGATAAGTTTCGGTGTCGCCGGTGATCCTGTATCCGGTTACCTTCGAATTATCAAGAACCGCAGTGTCTGCCGCCGCCAGAACCATAAAAATGGAAATGACCGCAATGAATAGTCTCCTCATTGTTCCTCCTTATTATTTATTCCATTCTTCTTTATTTCAATGCTTTTATAAGCACATCCGCCTGACTGGTCATTTACTTGGAAACAAAAATAATACTATTTCCTTATTTTGTCAATGACAATAAAATATTTTTCTTGCGAACTGTTTGGCTTATTGTTATATTTATTGAGATTTTGTATCATTAAGGGGTGGTAATGAAACTGTCAGAGCTCAAAACCGGTGAAAGCGCTTTAATTAAGAAGGTGCGGGGCATAGGTTCGTTCCGAAGAAGAATACAGGAAATGGGATTCGTTGAAGGAAAGAAAGTGGAAGTTATGAAGAACGCGCCTCTTCTGGATCCCGTTGAATATAAATTAATGGGCTATAATCTTTCTCTCAGAAAAGAGGAAGCTGAACTTATCGAAGTCTCAGAAGGCAGGCATAAAAGAGATCATAGGAAGGGTCTTAAAAATATTCCGTATATACTTTCTGATAACCCCCTCAACGGAAACGGAAACAAGTGCAGGAAGATAAATGTAGCTCTTGTAGGCAATCCGAACAGCGGAAAAACGACTCTTTTCAACTACATCTCCGGACTTAGAGAAAGAGTGGGGAACTACAGCGGAGTAACGGTCGGCGAAAAAACAGCACAAGTAATGTTCGGAGAATACATCATCAACATTACGGACCTCCCCGGAACATATTCACTTACCTCTTACAGCGACGACGAAAAAATAGTTCATGATTTTATCATAAACGAAATACCCGACCTCGTTGTGAATGTCGTTGATTCTTCCAACCTTGAACGAAATTTGTATCTCACTACCCAGCTGATAGATATGGACATAAAGATCATAGTAGCCCTTAACATGTATGATGAGCTTGAAAATTCCGGGACTAAATTCGATTATACGGGGCTTGCCAAGATGACCGGAATACCGATCGTGCCGACAGTTGCGGCAAAAAAAGTTGGAATTGATGAACTTTTAAAAAAAATAGTTTCGTATTATAACGACCTGGAACCTGATATCAGACACATACATATTAATTACGGTCACCCTATTGAAGACTCCATTTCCAATATCAGGTCCGTATTGTCCAAAGACACTAATATCAGTTTTCTATCAAAAATATCTCCAAGGTACACAGCGATAAAACTGCTTGAAAACGATCCGGATTTCCTTTCAAGGGTCAAAACTTCATCATCCAACTTTGAAGAAATAATGTCAGTTGTCAGAAAAGAAATAAAGATCATTTCAGAACATTATCAGGACCCGGTAGATAACATTATCACCGACGCGAAATACGGTTTTATTTCGGGCGCTTTAATGGAAACAATGACGGTGAACGAATCAGGGCCTGCGGCAAAAAGAACCCGCAGGATCGATGAATTCGCGACTCACAGGATATGGGGGATACCGATATTTATTGCATTCATGTGGCTCATGTTCGAAGCCACTTTTACACTCGGCGAATATCCCATGAAGTTCATTGAGTATCTCGTACAGTCTCTTTCCGGTTTTTTCTCTGAGCACCTTACGAACGGCATACTGAAGGATCTTATCGTTGACGGGATGATCGGCGGAGTCGGCGGAGTTCTTGTATTTCTTCCGAACATACTGATACTCTTTTTCTTCATATCGTTTTTTGAGGACACCGGATACATGGCCAGAGTAGTATTCATTGTAGATAAAGTTATGCATAAAATAGGCCTGCACGGAAGATCGTTCATACCTATGCTGATCGGGTTCGGGTGTTCTGTCCCGGCAATAATGGCAACAAGAACTATCAACAGCAGAAAGAACAGGCTCGTTACCATGATGATAATCCCATTCATGTCATGCGGCGCAAAATTACCTGTTTATATTCTGGTTATAGGCGCGTTCTTCCCGGAAAATCCTGCCTTCATGCTGTTTTTGATCTACTCAATCGGAGTTGCAGTTGCCATGATCTCCGCTCTGCTTTTAAAGAAAACTCTGTTCAGAACAGAGGACGCACCGTTCGTGATGGAGCTTCCGCCATACAGGATCCCGACCCTTAAATCCACCGCCTTCCACATGTGGGACAAGGCTTACCAGTACCTGAAAAAAATGGGCGGGATCATTCTGGCCGCCTCGGTCGTGGTCTGGGCGCTGGGATATTTCCCGAGGCCGGCGGAGAGCGACGGTTATCCGCCGCTTGAGAACTCGTACATCGGGCGGATAGGCAAACTTGCCGAACCTGTCTTCGATCCATTAGGATTCGACTGGAAAAGCAATGTGGCTGTCGTGACCGGATTCGCCGCCAAAGAGATCGTGGTCAGCACGCTTTCGATCCTCCACGGGGAAGAGCAAGGCGGCACACTTCCGGAAAAATTACAGAACTCAACTTCATTTCTTTATGACGGATCGTACAAGCTCAAATCATTCACTTTTCTGATATTCGTGCTTCTTTATCTCCCTTGCATTGCCACCGTGACCGCGATAAAAAACGAATCCGGCAAGTGGCGATGGGCATTTTTTTCAGCATTCTTTACAACTTCCGCCGCATGGATAGTTTCATTTCTCATATTTAACATAGGAAAGCTTTTATGGTAGAATATTTAGCCGTAATGATTTTAGTAGCCGTATCGGCTGCCTACATATTCATAAGACTTAAAAATACTGCGAAGGACTGTGAGAGTTCTAAATGCGGGTCGTGCAGCTATTATCAAAATTGTTCAAAAGAAATAAAAAAAGACCGTCCGTGAACGGTCTTTTTTTATGATATCGTGGAATATATATTATTCCTGGATTATCGCGTCAGAAGGACATACAGCTGCGCAGGCTCCGCAGTCGATACATGCGCTTGCGTCGATTACATAGATATCGCCTTCGGTTATACAGTCAACCGGGCATTCAGGTTTGCAGGCGCCGCAGGCAACGCATTTGTCAGTGATCTTATGAGGCATCTTATGCTCCTTTTTAAAATTTTTCTTTCTACACGGTTTCAAGTTAAATAATTTCAAAAGATTTGTCAATAAATTCCTTAATGAATTTTACCGCAGTATAATTACTAAACCGACCTCAGCTTCCAGTATCCTTTTTTATGCCAGAATGCCAGACCGAGACCTTCAATTACCATAGAGACCGATATTGCCGCCCAGACCCAGTTTATCCCGAGCCCGAAAACATAGGTCGAAGCGAAAGCGAAACCGATCTTGCCGACCCAGTTCGCCAAAAATGCGGCAACAGTCGGCGGGGCAGTATTTCCCGCACCGTTAAAACTGGCGGCGTAAACAGTCATCGGCACATCAAAGAACATTCCTATAAACACGATAACAAGATAGCCGCTTCCCGCAGCTACGACAGAGGGATCGGTGGTAAAAACACCTATCGCCTGCTCTGCGAAAATTATCCCGAAGACAGCCACGACAGAAACGAAAGCGAAACCGAACTGCAGGCCCGCTTTAGTAGTGTCCTCGGCTTTTTTAATCTCCCGCATTCCTAAGAATTGACCGACGAGAGATGAAATTGAGACTCTCATACCCTGCATGAATATAAATATTATCGATATCCACTGAACTCCGAAACTGAATCCTGCCACGCACGCCGTTCCGTGATAAGTAATTATCCTCTGAAGTACTATCGCCGAAAGCGGCCTGGAAAGACTGTTCATTCCGCTCCATCCGCCTATTGCAAGTATCCTCTTTATCATTGAAAGGTCGGGAATAAATGTCCTTTTTACGCTAAGTCCGTATTCTTTATGCGAGTAAATAATTATGACTATCAGAGAGCATGCTAT
>DAIMKZ010000123.1:0-5972 GCA_036721445.1 Candidatus Delongbacteria bacterium | reverse complement strand
TCACCGGTCATTTCAAAAAAAATAAGAACATCACTGTCGAGAAAAAGAGATATCCCATCAGCGTCAGGATCGGGATCTCTTACGGAGATATTGACTGGAATATCATTTCTACTCCGGAAAGATCGGTCTACTTCTTCAAGGGAGAAACGGTCTATAAAGCCGCGGACGCTCAGCAAAAGGCTGAACCGGGAGAATATCTGAAAGATCCTTCATACAGCTTCCCGTCTCATAACAAAAAAACTTCTTCCCGGGTCAGTAAAGCTCTCGCAAAAAAAATACTCGAGAGGTTCGTACCGGACAGAGTGCTCGAGATGAGCGCGGCGGGAGAGTTTCGTGAGATCATTTCAGTATATATCAGTTTCGAAGAGAAGGAAACGGATATTGTAGAACTTTCAAAAGCTTTATGCGCAGACAGTGTCAGGTATAAAGGATATCTGAACAAGATCGACTTCGGGGATAAGGGAGGGATCGCGCTTGTTTTCTTCGGAGCGCCTTTGAAAGAGGAGAAATACCCCGAGTACGCAGTCTCGTTCGCCACCGACATCGTGAAGAGATTCCCCGCAATTAAGATCGGTATCGCCAAAGGAACTGCTTTCTGCGGTTTCGTTGGGAACGATCTCAGATCTGAATACACCGCGATGGGCGAGGTCGTGAACCTTTCAGCCAGACTTCTGGGCGTCACTCCCGCAGGAGAGGTCAGGACTGACGAATTGACGACCGAATACAAATACAGGAACTTTTCTTTCTCAGAAAAAGGAAGTCATCTCTTCAAAGGTTTCAACTCTGAACTGAAAGTGTTCTCTCCGGAAGAAAGCAGAAAGAAGAAAAACAAAGCCGTACATCCGTCAGCTTTCGTAGGAAGGGATGTAGAAATAAAAAGGCTTAAGTTAAAACTCAGACCCGTATTGTCGAAAGAATTCGCCGGTTATATACAGATCAACGGTAATCCCGGAATCGGTAAAACTCTCCTGTTCGAAAAAGCTTATGAAAAAATGCATAAAGTACAGAAATTCGTATTTTCGTGCGACACTGTTACCGCAAAAAGCTTCCAGCCTGTAATATCATTTATCAGCGACTACCTAGAAATAACTGAAGATATGCCTGACGAAGATAAGCTAAGATTATTGGAAAAGAATATAAACAGCAGAAAATCCTTATATTTCATTGGCAATGTTCTGGGGATTGGGATTAAAGACCCAGTGCTGGACAGGCTCGAGGGTAGCGACAGATACGATAATACACTGATCGAACTGAAAAATCTCTTCCTCAAGATCGTGTCCGAAAAACCTTCCGTTCTTTTAATTGACGACATTCATAAAGCTGATCGCGGGACTCTCGATCTTATAAATACTCTCATCAGATCGGACAGCAGAACTCCTCTATGCCTGATTGGAACAGCCAGATTAGATGATAAAGGCAGAAGGTTCGATCCGGGGTTCGAAATTTATTATAAAGATCATATCGATCTGGACGTTTTGACAAGATCAGCTTCCGCATCGATCGCCGAAAACCTGCTGGGCGGAAAAATAAATGAAGAGCTAGCCGGAACTGTTTTTGAGAAAACGAACGGAAACCCGTTCTATATCGAGCAACTGGTCCTTTACCTTAAAGATACGGTCAAGGTCGAACTCCGGAAAGAACTGTACGCTTTGACCGGCAAGGAATATTCGATTCCGGAGAGCATAAATTCTGTGGTCGTTTCAAGGATAGACAGACTTAGCGCGGAACTTAGAACCACTCTGAGCGCAGCTTCGGTTCTGGGAAAAGAGTTCTCAGTAAAAATTCTGACAGGAATGCTGAAGAACAGAAATACGGACAAATCTGTAAAAATAATCGAGGATGAGGCATTCTGGTTCCAACTTTCGGAAATGATGTATATCTTCAAACATGCGTTGATCAGAGACAGTATTTACCAGATGCAGTTAAAAAAAACCCTGAAAGAGCTTCACCTGCTGGCTGCAGAAACGATTCTACAGATACATAGTAACGACTCAGAGAACTATTATTCTGACCTTGCTTACCATTTCGAGAACGCTGGAAACAGAAAAGAAGCCCGTCTATATACTTCCAAAGCAGCAAAATCCGCTTATTCCAGGCATCATCTTGCAGAATCTTTAGATCACTATCTGAAGCTTCAGGAATACCTCAGAAGCGGAAAAGAACTGTGCAGAATAAAGTTCACAATAGGCGACCTTCTTTATTATCTCGGAGATTGGCCTGAATCGGAGAAATACTTCTTAAAGTCCCTGGAACTCGCTGATAATTTGAATAACACAGGTCTGATCGTAAGGGCGAATATTTCATACGCCGAACTTCTTGCCGAAAAAGGTGAAATGAAAAAGGCTAAATCATTACTTCTGAAAATAGAGAAAACAGCTTCTGAGAACGGCCTCAATAAAGAACGGGCTTCCATACTTTCAAGTATCGGAGTTCTTGAAAGACTTATGTCAAATTACCCGGGAGCCGTTAAGTACTATAAAAAAGCCATGGCAGTCAAGGTACGGGTGAAGGACAGTTCTTTTATATGCGGAGTGACGGATAATATGGGAGTCGCTTACATGAACATGGGAGAATATAAAAAAGCCGGAAGATATTTTTCCGAAGCTATAAACATCGCAAAGAAATACGGCGACGAAAAAGGTCTTATGTTCTCTCTATCGAACGCTGCTATAATAGAATACAACCAGGGTAACATTAAGAAGGCTCTGGAAATGTATAAAGAATCGCTGGAATCGGCGGAAAGGATCGGGATCGTAAGGCATAAAAGCGTAATTTATTCTCACCTCGCTTCAATATCATATTATCAGAACGATATAGAAACCGCCTATGATTATTCAATGAAAGGCTATAAAATAGCCGCAGATCTGGGAGATATAGGCACAATGTCTTATCATTGCGCCTCAGGGGGAGTGCTTTCAAGGCTACTTGGAGACAATAAAAGAGCAATTGAATTATTCAATGAACAGAGAATATTGGCGGAGAAGCTCAAAAACCATGAACAGATAGCGGCAGCTATATCTAATCTTGCGCTGATGCATTCACTGGCCGGCGAGTTCGAAAAAAGCAACGCTATGTATAAAAAATCCATAAATATAAGGAGGAAGATAGGTGAAAAATCAGGTTTGAGCTGCGACCTTGCAAGTATAGCGGAAAATTGCAGAATGACAAAAGATTATTCAAAAATTATTGACCTTTACAAAAGCGGTCTCGGCATCTCAGAAAAAGCCGGCTTCAAGTACAACCTGATGCCCGGTTATTTTTATTTCGCCGAAGCTTTAACGGATATGAATGAAATGAAAAGAGCCGATGAGTATTATACAAGATCTTTAGAACTCGCGGAAGAACTGAACAGGAACGATTATATCGTCAGATGCAGAATGAGAATTCTGAGTGCCGACATCAACAAGAAATCATCCGAAAAAGAAAAAGCTCTCCTTTTGCTCATGAGGCAAAATTCAGACCAAAGGAACGAAGCGGAACTTTATATGACGCTTTATCGAGTTTCAGGGAAAGTTATGTACAAAGAAAAAGCAGGCAGTGTTTTAAAAGAGCTTTATTCAAAATATAAATATTTTGAGTATAAGAAAGCTCTTGAGGAAATGGGCTATACGGTCTGAACTTTATCTTAAAGCTTCTTCCACTGCCGCTTCTGCATGGATTTTCAAAGTATCGAAGACCGGGATGCCGGCATCTTTCTGCTTTATGATCATCGGAAGTTCCGTGCAGCCTAAAATGATACCTTCCGCTCCTTTTGAGATAAGGTCGTTTATTATTATCTTAAGCTTATTTTTTGATGACTCGACGATATTACTGTAAGCCAGTTCGTCGAATACTATTCTGTGGATGGTCTGCCTGTCACCTTCATCAGGAATTACACTATCTATATCGAATTTTTCCTTTAATCTAACTTTATAGAAATCCTCCTGCATCGTAAATCGAGTTCCCAGCAGACCGACCTTCTTAAGACCTTTGCTTTCTATAACTTCACCGACAGCGTCAGCTATATGAAGAACGGGAACATTTACACTTTTTTGGATCTCATCGTAGAATTTATGGATTGTATTAGTGCAGATCAGTATCAGGTCCGCGCCGCCTTTTTCCAATGTGACAGCAGCATCTTTTATTATCGGCGCAAGCTCCTCCCATTTCCCCTGTTCCTGAAGTTCAAGAACGTCGTGAAGGTCAAGCGAGCACATCATACACTTAGCTGAATGAAGTCCGCCCAGTCTCTTTCCGACCTGTTCGTTGATGATCCTGTAATATTCAAGCGAGGATTCCCAGGTCATCCCGCCGATAAGCCCGACCGTTTTCATAAGAAAAAAGCCTTTATTTTCTCAACTATACTATCACTTGAAAATCCGTACTTTTCCATCAGCTCGCCAGGATGTCCTGAGGTCAGGAAAGTGTCGTTCACTGCTATTATCCCTGCTTTATATTGAATATTTTCCAGCGCAAGTGCTTCGAAAACTGCTGAACCGAGTCCTCCGTGTATCTGGTGTTCGTCGACAACGATAAGTTTTCCTGTTTTTCTCACCGACTCTGCGAGACAGTTTATGTCCAGCGGCTTAATGGTATGAACGTTGATGATCTCAATATCAAATCCCGTCTTCTCAAGTTTATCTGCTGCTTCAATTACATTTGATAAGATCTGCCCCGAAGTTACGACGGTAATATCCTTTCCGCACCTGACAACTTTGGCTTTCCCGATCACGAAATATTCATCGCAGGATGTCAGAACCGGAGACGCTTCCCTGACGAACCTGATATAGACCGGGCCCTTATGTTCGTATGCGGCAATTGTGGCATTATACGCTTCGTTGACGTCGCACGGGTTGAGGACGACCATATTCGGCAGGACCCGCATCAGCGCGATGTCCTCAAGCATCTGGTGGGTCGGTCCGTCCGCGCCTACTGTGATCCCGGTGTGCATGCCGGCGAGCTTGACGTTCAGGTTCGAGTAGCAGACCGTCGTCCTGATCTGGTCGAACGCCCTTCCGGCAATGAAAGCGGCGTACGTGGAAGCGAACGGGACATGCCCGTTGAGCGAAAGACCCGCGGCGATGCCGACGAGGTTCTGTTCGGCTATGCCTACGTCAATGAAATTATCCGGATATTTATCTTTTATTCGTGATGTTGTAGTAGATTTTGCGAGGTCGGCATCGAGGACGATCACGTTGCTGTCTTTCGCTATAAGGTCGAGCAGGGCATCCGTGTACCCGAACCTGTTGGCGACTTTTTCTCTTCCGTTCATATCAGCTCCGCCATCGCTTTTTCATAATCTCCTTTGCTCAGCGGCTTTCCGTGCCACTCTGCCCTGTCCTCCATGAACGATACGCCTTTCCCTTTGACCGTTTTCGCTATCACCGCGAACGGTCTGTCCGAAGCTGCGGCTTTTTCGAACGCGGCCTTGATCTGAGCGATGTCGTGTCCGTCAATGACCTCATAGTTCCAGTTGAAAGCTCTGATCTTGTCCGCGACCGGTTCGATCGAATTGACTTCAGTTACTTTACCGTCGATCTGCAGGTCGTTCAGGTCGATCACCGCTGTAAGGTTGTTAAGCCTGTTGTGCCCCGCGAACATGAAAGCCTCCCAGTTCTGCCCTTCCTGCAGTTCGCCGTCGCCGAGTATGACGTACACTTTCTGCGGAGTTTTCCGTTTCTTAAACGATAGCGCAACTCCGCACCCGACCGACAGTCCCTGACCTAATGATCCGGTCCCGACCTCCACTCCGGGAGTTTTTACGGCCGGATGGCCCTCGAGGAACGATTCTGTTTTTCTTAAAGTCTTTAGATACTCCGGATCGAAATACCCGCTTCTCGCCAGAGCGGAGTAGAGTACAGGAGCGGCATGCCCTTTCGAAAGTATCAACCGGTCCCTATCCGGCATCACAGGATCATTCGGATCGTGCTTCATGTGTCCGAAGTAAAGGACAGAAAATATTTCAGCCAGACTGAGCGATCCGCCCGGATGCC
>DAIMKZ010000122.1:0-6062 GCA_036721445.1 Candidatus Delongbacteria bacterium | reverse complement strand
TTGCCGTAGTCGGATATATTATGAAAAGACGGGGAAATGACAGGTTCAGAAAGCTTATAACGATCTCTATTCTGGCTATAATCGCAGCATCTTTGTCGGATATATTGACATCAAGAGTGATAAAGCCTTTTTTTGCAAGACCCAGAGCGTGTCAGGTCATTGAAGGATTGTTTTTTTACAAAGTCAAGTCAGGTATATGGGTCTTAACAGACGGAGTATCGTCCTATAAATCGTCATTCTCCTTTGTTTCTTCTCACGCATCCAACTCTCTGTCTGCCGCAATGATATTCGGTTACTTCTATAAAAAACTTATACCTGTGCTTACGATCACGGTATTGATAATAGGGATTTCAAGACCTTATCTTGGAGTTCATTATCCTTCGGATATACTCGGAGGCTGGGCAACCGGTGTTCTGACGGCCGTGTTAATATTAATTCTATTCAACAGAATGAGAAATAAATTCGGGTTTCTCAGAATTTAACCCTTTTTCTATTGATTTGTCTGTCAATGGTCTTTATATTATTGAAGTATTGGATGGTCATTGACGGTTATAGTTCTAAATTATACAAAAGGACAGGCATTATGAAAGAATTCAGGATACTTATCGTAGATGATGAAGAGAATATGCTCAAAATGCTTAAGACCTTTTTTGAAGAAAAAGAATATAAATGTTATACTGCTGTTAACGGCAAAGAAGCCGTTGAGATAATCGAATCGAATCAGATAGATCTGGTTATTACAGATATGAAAATGCCTGAAATGGACGGGCTTGAACTTCTGAGAATAATAAAAGAAAAACACAACGATATATCCGCAGTAATAATGACCGGTTTTGCGGAGGAATATACTACGACGGAAGCGCTTAATCTGGGCGCTGACGGATATATAACCAAACCTTTCAGAAATAAAGAGCTGCTGCTCATACTAAAAAGGATACAGCAGCTCAACCAGTATGAGTAATTATTTCTGCCCTTCCCCTTTTCCCTCAGAGGAAATCAGATGAAGATTTTAATGACCGCACTGATCACGGTAATGATATTTACAGGCTGTACACCCGTAGCCAGGGAGAAAGGTGTACCTATAACTGAAAAGATAATTTCGGAAATGAGCGTCTCTGAAGAAAAAAAAGAAGCAGCTGAACCAGTGATAGTTACACTGCCTGAGAAAAAAGTTTCCGTCAGGGTTGGGATCATGGAGGGTGAGAACGAGATATTATTCAGCTGTTCCGGTCTTTTTACGATCTCAAGCAGAGGTAAAGTCATATTCACAAAAAAGAAATCGCAGGGCAGCTGGAAGATAGCTGTTCATGGCAGTGAGCTAGTTTTCGAGAACACGGATACTGGCGAAGCGATAAGGGTTGAGGGGGATCTTATATTCAGCCCTGACCAGATATCGTCCCATGTTAAAATCGGCAAAGTTCAGTCAGGTAAAGGGTGGCACTGGGAAAATACCAGATCAAGAAGTTACAAAGGTGATATAGAGTTTCTGAATATAGGAGGCAGGATAACAGTTGTAAATGAAGTGGGTATAGAGCAGTACTTATACGGAGTCGTTCCTTCTGAAATGTCTTCAGAATCTCCGATGGAGGCTCTGAAAGCCCAGGCCATACTCGCCAGAACAAATGTATTCTCTAAGGTAGGAAAAAAATACAAAGACAAACCCTATTCTCTTACCAGCGATGTTTACAGTCAGGTATACACGGGAATCGACAAGATTACGGAGCCGACAAGCAGAGCGGTCGACGAGACAAGAGGCCTTATTCTTACGTATAAAGGGAAACCGGTCGAAGCGCTTTTCCATTCAGTATGCGGAGGTTATCTGGAATCCAATGATGTAGTATGGAGCTCCGCCGCACTGCCCTACCTGAAGGCGAAACCATGCTCACCGGCAGGAAGTTTCAGTTACGGAGATCTAAAAAACGAGAATAATTTCAGAAAGTGGATAAACTCGGTTCCCGATTCATACTGTAATCTTGACAATAAACAGTCAGGAAGCAAACTTGCCTTTGCAAAAAAATATTTCAGGTGGGAGAAAAGATACACAAGAGAAAAACTCGAATCGATCATTAAATCAGCGACCGGAAAGAATATAGGAAAACTTAAAGATATATCCGTGATATCGAGAGGTCCTTCAGGAAAAGCGATAACCGTCAGAGTAACCGGTTCAGCAGGATCGCTGGACATAAATAAGGAATTAAATATTAGGCAGAAACTTTCAAAACCTCCTTTATACAGCGGAAATTTCTATGTAGAAAAAATTAATTCAGATAGAAGCGGATACCCTTCTGAATTCCTTTTCAGAGGTGCGGGCTTCGGTCACGGAACAGGTATGTGTCAGATAGGCGCATGCGGTATGGCGGATAAAGGGAGTAATTTCGACGATATCCTTGAATTTTATTTTCCCGGGACTGATGTGACAGAACTTGACAAATAATTTAAAAATAAAGCGTTTTTTTTGAAAAAAGATATTGACTTTGAAATTTAATATTGTTATATTCGTTTTCCGCAAAATCGCAGGGCTTTCACGCAATAAAAACCAAGCGTGATTTAGTGCCTGAGTTTTGTAGAGAGAGGGACGGATCAATTTGATACTATTAACATAGAAAAGATTATATTGGAGAAAGTTAATGCCGACAATCAACCAATTAGTGAGATTTGGTAGACAAGCTATCAAGAAGAAAACTAAATCTCCTGCCATGCAGGGTTGTCCACAAAAAAGAGGCGTCTGTACAAAGATAACTACAATGACGCCGAAGAAACCTAATTCCGCGCTCAGAAAAGTAGCCAGGATAAGGCTTTCGAACTCTATGGAGGTATGGGCTTACATACCTGGTGAGGGACACAATCTGCAGGAACACGCCGTCGTACTTATAAGAGGCGGAAGAGTAAGAGATCTCCCGGGTGTGAGATATCACATCATCAGGGGAACACAGGACGCCGCAGGCGTAACCGGAAGACTGAGAGCCCGCTCCAAGTACGGGGCTAAGATGCCAAAAAAGTAAACGAACAGAGGAATTAAATGTCCAGAAGATCCAAGGCAATCAAAAGAAAAATCCTGCCCGATCCGATGTTTAAGGATCTGGTGATAGCCCGTTTCATCAACAACATGATGAAAAGCGGCAAGAAAGCCATCTCCGAAGGAATATTCTATTCAGCAATGGATATAATAGAGCAGAAAGAGAAAGGCAAAAAAGGCCATGAAGTTTTCAGGCAGGCTATTGAAAACGTGAAACCGGTTCTTGAAGTGAAATCAAGAAGGATCGGCGGAGCGAACGTTCAGGTACCTCTTGAGATCAGAGGCGAAAGAAAAGAAGCTCTTGCGATAAGGTGGGTCATAGCGAACTCCAGAAAAAGAAGCGGCAAATCAATGTCGGTAAAACTCGCGGACGAGCTAATGGCGGCCTACAAGAACGAAGGCGCCTCGATAAAGAAAAAGGAAGACATGCATAAAATGGCAGAAGCCAACAAAGCTTTTGCTCATTTCAGGTTCTAAAAGAATTATGACCCTAGACAGACTCAGAAATATCGGGATCATGGCCCATATCGACGCCGGTAAGACCACTACTACTGAAAGGATACTTTTCTATACAGGAAAGGTACATAAGGTAGGAGAGGTTCACGAAGGTACGGCTGTAATGGACTGGATGCCCCAGGAGCAGGAAAGGGGAATTACGATCACTTCAGCCGCCACTACATGCGAATGGAAAGACCACTCGATCAATATTATAGACACGCCCGGACATGTTGATTTTACTGTCGAAGTGGAAAGGTCGCTCAGGGTGCTTGACGGAGCCATAGCTCTTTTCTGCGGTGTAGGCGGTGTCGAACCTCAGTCTGAAACTGTCTGGAGACAGGCGAATCACTACAAGGTACCGAGGATCGCGTTCGTCAACAAGATGGACAGGGTTGGAGCCGACTTCTATAATGTTCTTGACATGATCGTAGAAAGGCTCGGAGCTCATCCGATAGCTGTTCAGATCCCTGTCGGAACCGGAGAGATGTTCGCCGGAGTGATAGATCTTATAAGGCTGAAAGCGAGGATGTACAGGCAGGATGACGGTCTGATATTCGAAGAGATCGACATTCCGGAAGACCTTGAAGGGATAACAAGGCGGTACAGAGAGATCATGCTGGAGTCAATTTCAGATTACGATGACGAAATGATGGAGCTTTTTCTTGAAGGAAAAGAAATATCCGCTGAAAGGATCAAGAAAGCTTTAAGAAAAGCCACGCTTGATCTGAAGATAGTTCCTGTTTTCTGCGGTTCTTCATTCAAGAATAAAGGGGTTCAGGCTCTTCTCGACGGTGTGATAGACTATCTTCCCTCCCCGCTGGACACAAAAGAATATTCAGGATTCAAGATCGACGATGATGAGGTGATTTACAGAAAGCCGTCTCCTGACGAACCTTTTTCCGCATATGCTTTTAAAGTTATGACCGATCCTTATGTAGGAAAACTGATATACCTGAGAATATATTCCGGCAAGGCTAAGGTAGGCGATGCGGTAGTGAATTCGCATAATATGAAGAAAGAACGCTTCGGAAGAATTCTGAGAATGATGTCTAACAAAAGAGAGGACCTTGAGTTCTGTCAGGCGGGAGATATTGTTGCTGTTGTAGGATTAAAATCCACTAGGACCGGTGATACTCTGTGCGACAACAATAAGAGAATTCGTTTTGAAACCCTGAAATTCCCCGTCCCTGTAGTGCATCAGGCTATTGAACCAAAATCCAAAATGGATTCAGACAAGCTTACGGACTCGCTCCTTAAGCTCTCTGAAGAAGACCCCACGTTCGTGATCAAATTTAATGAAGAGACAGGGCAGACCATAATATCCGGCATGGGTGAACTTCATCTTGATATAATTATCGACAGGCTGAAAAGAGAATTCAATCTTTCAGTAAATGTCGGAGCTCCTCAGGTTGCATACAAAGAGAGACTGAAGAAAGAAATCAGGATCGATTACAAACACGCAAAACAGACCGGCGGCAAGGGTCAGTATGCTCACGCTGTAATGAACATAGGTCCGGGAGAACCGAATTCAGGTTTCGTGTTCATTAATAAAGTAACGGGCGGGCGTATACCTAAAGAATATATCCCGGCGATAGAGTCGGGCGTAAAAGACGCGATGACTTCAGGACCTATCGCAGGATATCCGGTGCTTGATGTGAGGGTTGAGCTGCTCGACGGTTCTTTCCATCCGGTAGATTCTTCAGAAATGGCTTTTAAAACCTGCGGAAGCCTCGCTTTTAAAGAAGCAGCTTCAAAAGCAGGAACCGTACTTCTTGAACCGGTTATGAAGGTCGAGATACATACCCCCCTCTCATATGTCGGATCGCTCACGGGAGACATTAATGCCAGGAGAGGAAAGGTCGATGACCTTGTGCTCAAGAATGATTACCAGATCATCAGGGCTACAGTACCGCTTTCAGAGATGTTCGGCTACACTAACAGACTAAGAAATCTGTCTCAGGGAAGGGCTTCTTCATCAATGGAATTTAAAGAATTTGTGGCTATGACCGAAGACGAGACAAAAAAAACTCTCAAGAAATTCGGTTATGTTTACAACAGCTAAAATTTAAGTCTATAAACGGAGGTATTGAATGGCTAAGGAAAAATATGAAAGAACCAAACCGCACGTTAACATCGGAACAATCGGTCATGTAGACCACGGAAAAACCACGTTGACTGCGGCAATTACACTGGTTCTCAACAAACTGACCGGATCTAAAGTCATGGCGTTTGACGAAATTGACAAGGCTCCGGAAGAAAAAGAAAGGGGTATTACAATTAATACCGCTCACATCGAGTACGAAACAAGCAACAGGCACTACGCGCACGTCGACTGTCCCGGCCACGCAGACTATGTTAAGAACATGGTTACGGGAGCCGCTCAGATGGACGGAGCTATCCTGGTAGTTTCCGCAGCGGACGGACCTATGCCTCAGACAAGAGAGCATATTCTTCTCGCAAGACAGGTGAATGTACCTTACCTGGTAGTATTTTTGAACAAAGTTGACCTCGTCGACGATCCTGAGATCATTGACCTGGTTGAGATGGA
>DAIMKZ010000121.1:0-6112 GCA_036721445.1 Candidatus Delongbacteria bacterium | reverse complement strand
GTATATGTATGTAAATTCCAAAACCGATTACAAAATTGACGTTTATGATCTTGACGGAAATAAAAAAAGAACTTTAAAAAAGAACTATGCCCGTATCAAGAATTCTGAAGAAAATATCAAAAAGCAGCAGGAAATAGCTGAAAAATATGGAATGAAATTCAAAACGGAATTCCAGAATTCCATCTACAGAATGCACACTGACAAATACGGACATCTATGGGTTTCTTCATCAACATTAAAAGAAGAAAAAGGATCTTACTTCGATATATTCAAAGATGAGATATTCATCAATAGAATAAAGATCGGAATTGATGAAGGTTATTATATTACACAGGTCGGTGAAAAAATCATCACGGTCAATGGTAATAATAATATAAAAATATATGAGTACTAGGAATTTCCTTGACAAAAAGTTATATTATGTATAACTTGCTCGTATAAATCGGAGGTGTTATGCAGATAGCAGTTAAAAAATGGGGAAACAGTCTCGGAATAATAATTCCCAGCGTGATCGCCAAAGATCTGAATCTAAAGGACGGTACCACTGTCATTGTAGCCGAGAGAAAAGGAGACATCGTTATAACTCCAAATAAATTAAACCTGTCCGATCTGGTCTCTAATATAAACGAAAATAATCTTCATTCGGAAACTGAATTCGGACAAACTGAGGGCAGGGAAGTATGGTAAAATCTTATGTGCCGGAGAAAGGCGACCTCGTATGGCTGAACTTCACACCTCAGTCAGGACACGAACAGTCAGGAAGAAGGCCCGCCGTAGTAATATCGCCCTCAGAGTATAACGGTAAGACAGGACTGGGAATATTTTGTCCCTTATCGTCAAAGGAAAAAGGTTATCCGTTCGAAGTTCAGATCAAGAATGACAGGATCAGCGGTGTTGTCCTTTCAGACCATTTAAAAAGCCTTGATTGGGAGTCGAGAAAAGCGGAATTGATCTCAAAAGTAACTGAAAACGAGCTTGATGAAATCCTTGAAAAAATTAAAGTGCTGATATTATAAAATGTTCTCAACGATAAAAAATAATTACGAATTCTACAAAAAGCAGTACTTCCGGGGCGATGATATCTACTGCCCGTTCTGCTCGGGATTCTACAAAGCCGAAAAATACAAACTCACCAGAGAACTGAGCAGTTTATGCCCCGTCTGCGGTTCGACGATCGAGGAAAGAACGATACTATTATTCCTGCAGGCGAAGACGGAACTCCTTTCCGGAGAGCTTAAAGTACTTACAGTCACCGAGCCGGGAAGGATCAGCGAATATTTCGGGAATTTTCCGGGCGCAGAGGTCAAGATATATAACGAAACAGGCGACTTCACCATTCGCGACAACACGCTTAAGAACAAATATGAAAGCGGCAGTTTCGACCTCATCGTCTGCAATTATATACTGGAAAAGCTGCCTGACTACATAAGTGTACTGAAAGAACTCAAAAGAATTCTCAAGCCTGACGGACTTATGATGCTCCAGGCGTACGTCGATCCGGAAAGGGAAAAGACCTCGGAATATTCCCACATGAACTACAATGACAGGCTAAGGCTTTACGGAATACCCGGGAACATGAGGAGGTACGGAAAAGACTATCCTGAAGTAATAAAGTCATACGGGCTGAACTTATCCAGGCTCAGGTTCAGAGAAGGGTTCGGGGGAATACCTGAAATGTCGTTCCATAAAGATGAAATTATATATCTTGCGCACATTTCAGACAAACCGGATCTTGCCGATAATAATGATGTTCTCGAATCAGAAATGGAAGAACAGAAGAATAACGATGCCGGCGACAGGTTCTCAGCTTTCATTTATACCGTGTTCTTCATCATCCCCGAACTCGTAAGTAAAGCTGTATATACGGTGATATCCAATATAGACGAGCAGGAGAAGAACAAAGGCAAAGCGATCTACATGATCTATGTGCTGGCTTTCGGATCGTTCACTTTCTGGGGTACTTTTATCATAAATAGAATTACCATGAACTCCGGAATGGCTCTTCTATACTTATTTTTCAGCTTTCCGCTTTTCATAACAGTCGGCGGTTTGGGATTTATGAGTATGGGAATGTATTTTATGTCGAATTATAAAGCCGGTTTCATAAAAAGATATATAGTAGGATTTTATGTGGTCATCTGCGCGCTTCTTGCAGTAGCGCTTTCGTTTTAGTAAACAATTAATTCTCTTGTTTCACGGATTTGTATTTATTATATTACTAACTGACAAATACAGTAAAATTATTCGAACGGAGGTGTGAAGTGAAGAAGTTTATGTTTTTATTAATAGGATTTCTTGTCCTATTAAGCTGCACAAAAGACGACGATCCGATAAGCCCGAACGATCCGCCGCCTGACGAGATCATCACTGCGCAGAATATTTTCGATTTCCGCAACGCGAACCTGAATTTCTCGCACAAGATCTTCAAGGAGGTCGTTGATCAGACCACGACTGACCAGAACATCATGATCTCCCCGATCTCGATCTCGATCGCTTTGTCGATGCTGAATAACGGCGCTGCGAATAATACCAAAGACGAGATAAAGACCGTACTCGAATACGAGGATGTGCCGGACTACTGCATAAACAAACTTTTCCTTCAGATGGCTCAGAAACTTGACAGCCTAAACACGATAATTGATCTCGGATTGGCTAATTCCGCCTGGTTTGACAATGATTTTCCCGTAAAACAGACTTTCATAGATGTCAATAAAGAATACTTTGACGCCGAGATAAGAAACCTTGACCTTGATGTCAACGCGGCGATCGATACTATCAATACCTGGGTGTCGGACAATACGGACGGAAAGATAGAGGACATACTCAATTACGATACCGTCGGAGCTGAATTCTGCCTTATAAACGCGATAAATTTTCAGGGCTTCTGGAAATTCCCCTTCGATCCCGAAATGACCGAAAACCGCAGATTCTACAGTGAAGACGGCAGCAGCAGGTTCGTTTCTACCATGACCGACAACTGCAGAAGTGAAGATGCGCCATGCAGGAAATTCGAATATCTTGTTACTGATAGTTTTAAGGCAGTAAAAATACCTTATGGTGCTCCTGATTCAGTCAAGACATATAAGGATATTTCAATGTATGTTTTTGTTCCCGACAGTACTCTGAACAGTTTTATCGATACAGAATTGAATACAGAGAACTGGAACAGCTGGATGAATTCGTTTATTTCTTTCGCAGAGCAGTTTCCCTATCTGGTTATAGGCGATGATATGGACTTCTCAATTCCGCGGTTCAAATTCGATTATGATCTTGATCTGATACCCGTTCTGCAGAATTTGGGGATGAATGACACATTCACTGCAGGTGTTGCCGACCTTTCCAATGCCACAGACGCATGGCAGGGCATGTTCGTTTCAAAAGTGAAACAAAAGACATTCATTGAAGTAAATGAGGAGGGAACGTCAGCAGCAGCAGCTACAGTAGTTGTAGTAGAATACGGACTTCCACCTGAATTTAAGGTGAACAAACCGTTCCTCTTCGCCATCAGAGACGACCTGACCGGAACGATACTCTTCATGGGTCAGGTTTACGATCCTCAGTATTGAAACTTAGAGAATGTCAGACGGTTTTATTCGCGATGTAAAAAAGGCAGGAATCTACCTGCCTTTTTTCATATATCAGACCAGCGGTCCTAGCTGCACTTCGAGTAGCCGCAGGTCGGGCAGGTCATACAGCCTTCCTGCATAGACATTGTGCCGTTGCACTTGGGGCAGATCACTCCGCGCCTAGTTGCAGACTTGGGCTCCTCTTTTTTAACTTCAGCCTTCGCCTCGTTCTTCACAGGATCAACATAATATTTCTTTAGTATCTTACCGATGGCGTCAGGCGTGGAAAGAATAACCTCGCCGTTGTGCCAGACAGTATTAGGGCTGCCGATGCCGATCAGCTGCTTGACGATAATATTGAGGTCGATGTCGGATCTGAGCGCCAGCGAAACCATGCGGCTGATCGCTTCGCTCTGAGCGGCGGCGTTCCCCCCGGCCTTGCCGATGGACGCGAACAGCTCGAACGGCTTACCGTCGATCGTGTTCACCGTAACGTACATTACGCCTTCGCCGGTGTTGACCTTGTAGGTCTTGCCTTCCATGACGTCCGGCCTCACTTTAGGCTTGTGGACATCTTCCGCCTGCTCCGCCTTTCTGTCCTCGTTAGTCTTGGTCCCGGTATTGAGCACCTGGTACGGACGGCATCCGTCGCGGTAGACGGTTATACCCTTGCACGCTGAATCATAAGCCTGCAGATAAGCGTTCCTTATATCATCCTGAGTTGCGGAATTATCGAAATTCACGGTCTTTGATATCGAACTGTCAACGAACTCCTGGAAAGCGGACTGCATGGCGACATGGTAGTACGGATCGATCTCCTGCGCGGTAACGAATATCTTTTTTATGTCCTCCGGGATCTCGGCGTTGTTGGAAAGCTTGCCCTCCAGCTTTATCTTCTCCATCAGCTCTTCGGAATAAATTCCCCTTTCTTTCAGGGTCTCTTCGAGTATCGGATTGACATACTGCAGCTTCTTGTCGTCCATCACATGCTTAACATATACCAGCGCGAAATTGGGCTCGATCCCGCCTGAAGCCTCGGCGAGCATTCCGATAGTGCCTGTCGGAGCAACGGTCGTCACATTCGAGTTCCTCATGGGGTATGTGTAGATCGATTTGTCGATATTCGGGAACGATCCTCTTTCCTCAGCCAGCTTTTTTGAAGCCTCCTGCGCGTTCGAGTGGATGAAAGCCATCAGTTTTTTACCGAATGTCACGCCCTCATCGCTGTCGTAAGGTATGCCCATCCTGTAGAGCAGGTCCGCAAATCCCATTACGCCCAGACCGATGTTCCTGTTCGCCCTTGCCATCTCGTGTATCTTCTTGATCGGATATTTTCCGACCTCGATCACGTTGTCCAAAAACAGTACGCAGTCGGATACAACGCTTTTCAGCCTGTCCCAGTCAACTGTCTTTTCGTCCGCGACAAAGAAATTGCTCACATTGATGGATCCCAGGTTGCAGCTTCCGTAAGGCAGTAAAGGCTGCTCACCGCACGGATTGGTCGCGGCGATCTTGCCGACCCCGGGAAGAGTGTTCTTTGCGTTCACCTTGTCGATGAAAACAAGTCCGGGTTCGCCGGTCTCCCACGCGTTCTTTACAATAGCGTCCATTACCATTTTTGCGCTTGCTGCTCCGACCGGTTTCTCTTTATGATAAAGTATATAGTCCGTGCCGGCTTTGTACGCCTTCATGAAATCGTCGGTTATCGCTACCGAGATGTTGAAATTGGTGAATTTTGAAGTATCTTTCTTGCATTCGATGAAGTTCATGATCTCCGGATGGTCGACTCTCATGATGCCCATGTTCGCGCCCCTTCTGACGCCACCCTGCTTGATGGTCTCGGTAGCGGCGTTGAAAACGGACATGAAGGAGATCGGTCCGCTGGCCGTGCCGGCGGTGGACTGAACGTTGGATCCGGAGGGCCTGAGGTTCGAGAAATCGAATCCGGTGCCTCCGCCCGACTTGTGGATCAGCGCCGCGTCCTTGACGGCGTTGAAAATGCCTTCCATCGAGTCTTCGACTGGAAGGACGAAACAGGCGCTCAGGTTCGGGAGCTCGCGGCCCGCGTTCATCAGCGTCGGCGAATTCGGCATGAAGTCCTTGCCGGCCATGAGGGCATAGAATCTGTCCTCGATGCCCATCACTTCCTCATCCGTGATGTCGGGGTTCGCCGTCCTGCTTCCCGCGGCTATCGCCTTCGCGACCCTGATAAAAAGGTCCCTGGGGGTTTCTTTAGGCTGTTTTGTATCGAGATCTTTAATAAGATATCTTTTTTTGAGGATCACCAGGGCGTTCTCTGAAAATTCGATCTCGGGAAATCTGTCATCGGGATTTTCGAACTGGTCTTTTGTCTTTACTGCTTTTTTTGTTTTTTCGGTCATAGTCTCATCTCCAGTAGGGTTATTCAAAATCGTATTTAGCCTGCAATTAAGTCAGTACTCAAATATAACACCAGCGAACAAAACTTGTCAAGCGCTTTTTTGCAAAAAACACAATATATTGTGGTATCGGTGTTTTTATAACACTATATAATGTGGTTTATGACT
>DAIMKZ010000120.1:0-6145 GCA_036721445.1 Candidatus Delongbacteria bacterium | reverse complement strand
CGAATCTTTCTTTTGTCGGTATTCCGATATGATGGTATCTCATCAGACTTCCCCCGTTTCGAAATATTTTTCGATGAGTTTTTTGATCTTGGGTGCCGCAGTAGTGGCTTTTTCGTAGAATGTGTGCGTAAATATCATGTGATTTATCGACATGGAATGTTCGAGATTGTTCAGGATGGAGTATTTTGTGTAGGACGCGAACTGGGATACTGGAAGGACTTCTCCGCTGGTACCGATCACTACGAGCAGCTCGGACGACATGATCTCGTTGTAGAGTCTGGAATACATCGGAGCCGGTTCACCGAACATCACGACATGATGCCTGAGAGTATGACTTTTACAGGCAGGACACTCTTCGAAAGCCTTTATTGAATCATATCCTATATCGAATATGTGTCCGCACATCTCGCATCTGAGTTTCCGCAGCTCTCCGTGCAGGTGAATTATGTCCTCGCAGCCGGCTTTTTCCAGAAGATCGTCCACGTTCTGCGTGATCACGCTCAGATTATTCCCGAATTTATGCTTCATCTCGGATATCATTATATGTGCCGCGTTCGGTACCTTGTTCTCTATGTCTTTCCTCCGCATATCGTAAAAGTTCAGAACTTTCTCTCTGTCCTTCAGATATCCTTCGGTGGAGCAAACTTCCATGACGTTATGTTCTTCCCAGAGTCCGTTTGAATCTCTGAAAGTTCTTATACCCGATTCCGCTGAAAGTCCGGCTCCTGTGAGGATCAATACTTTTTTCAATTTTATCTCCCTTAAGATCAGGATAAAAATAAGCAATCGGACCGGGAAAAAAAATATTTTTTTTGTTTACATCACAAAAATAGTTTGATAAATTTTTAAAAAATACGGAGGGTTTGTATGAGCAGGGAGAGATGGAGTTCGCGCTATATATTCCTTTTTGCGGCAGTCGGAAGCGCCGTAGGACTGGGTAATGTCTGGAAATTTCCTTATCTGGCATATAAGTACGGGGGAGGGGCTTTTCTGATACCTTACCTTGTAGCGCTTATAGTTCTGGGTATCCCGATCCTTGCAATGGAATTCGCTATCGGTCAGAAGATGCAGTCGGGAGCTATTAAATCTTTCGCTGACATTCATAAGAAAGCAGCAGGTATCGGACTGGCCGCGATATTCGCCGGATTCGTCGTCGTTGTCTATTATTCTGCCGTGATGGCGTGGTCGTTCATATATCTTTTCAAATCATTCGCATCGGAACTTCCCTGGTGCAGCGACTCAAAGGCATACTTTTTCAACGACGTTCTTCATATTTCTCCCAGTGTCGGCGAAATTGGAGGCATAGGACTTCCGATATTCCTTGCGCTCATACTCGTGTGGGTATCGATCTATTTTTCGATATGGAAAGGTGTTAAAAGTGTGGGCGCGGTAGTAAAGGTAACTATGCCTCTTCCGGTCATCCTTCTGGTTGTGCTGTTCATAAGAGGGATAACGCTTGACGGTTCCGGAGCCGGGATCGCTGCATACCTCAGTCCGGATTTTTCGGCCCTGGCGGATACAGATATCTGGCTTGCGGGAATATCTCAGATATTCTTCAGTTTAAGCCTCGGATTCGGAATTATGATTGCTTACGCGAGCTATAACAAGCCAGACCAGAACGTGTTCGGCGACGCTGTCTTCACCGCCGTAGCCGACAGCGCGATCGGGATATTCTCCGGGTTCGTCGTCTTCTCGATACTGGGATACATGGCATATGAGACCGGCGCAAGCGTCAGCGATGTGACTACGAGCGGTCCCGGCCTCGCGTTCGTCGTGTTCCCCAAAGCGCTTTCCCTGATGCCGTGGGCGGGATTTTTCTCAGTGCTCTTCTTTATCACACTCCTCACGCTCGGTATAGACAGCGCATTCTCGCTCGTTGAGGCCGTAAATACTGCCGTCAAGGACAAATATCCCCATCTTACGCTCGCGAGAATATCCCTCTATACGTGTGTGCTGGCTTTCGTGCTGGGTCTTCTCTTCATTACCGATGCCGGTCTGTATTATCTTGACATAGTGGATCATTTTATTACTTACTACGGGCTTGTTCTGGTCGGACTGGCCGAAGTGATCTTTATAGGCTGGTATTATAAGGCTGAGAATATGAGACAGTTCATCAACAGCGTATCAGGATTCAAGCTGGGGCCGTGGTTCAATGTCCTGCTTAAATACATTATACCTCTGCTGCTGATGATCATTCTCGGCGACAACCTGAGAAGGGAGTTCGTCTCGAATTACGAGGGCTATCCCGACTGGGCGCTGAGGATCGGATGGGGTATTCTGGGAATACAGATCGTTCTTGCTCTAAGCCTTTCTTTCCGTAAAGTAAAAAAATAAGATCAGTCAGATTTTAAAATATCTAATGCGTAACGGACCTTCTCCTCATCGGGAAGGTTCCCGTCTATCCAGTTGATCTTCATTCCGTCCCGCTCCATTTTCCGAAACCACGTCATCTGCCTTTTTGCGAACCGGTGGATAGCGGAATTGAGTTTCTGGAACATATCGTTATAGCTGTACTGGCCGTCAAGATATTCTGAAAGGTATTTATATTCAAGTCCGTAGTAGATGAGTTTTTCTTTTGAGACGCCTTCGTTTAAAAGCAGCTGAGCCTCCCTGACCATTCCTTCGTCGAGTCTCTGCCTCAGTCTCTGCGTGATCCTTTTCTTTATTGTCTCCCGTTCAAAATGGATACCGAATATTATATATTTCAGGTTGTTCACGGGATCATCGACAGGATGATCTTTCTGCCAGAGGGCTATCTCAACAGCTCTTATAAGTCTTTTACGGTAAGATGTGTCCGAGATATTGTGCGGGACAGTGAGTTCACTTAACATTGAACTAAGCTCCTCATCACTCATAGTTTCTAGCTCTTTTCTGAGTTTTTCAATAACTGGAACATTAAGGAGTTTGTAGTCTTTCAGAACAGATTCGATATACAGGCCTGATCCGCCGCAGAGAACAGGTGTTTTACCGCGTGCAGTTATGTCATTGTAAACAGATTCGAAATCCTGTTTGAACCTGAAAACGTTGTACTCTTCTCCCGCGTCGCAGATGTCTATCAGATGGTAGGGTACGCTCTTTCCGCCGGCGTTGTATTCTTCAAGGTCTTTACCTGTCCCGATGCTCATTCCGCGGTAAACCTGCCTTGAATCGGCTGAGATGATCTCTCCGTTCACTTCTCTTGCGAGGCTTACCGCGAATCCCGTTTTTCCTGTCGCCGTGGGTCCTGTTACCACTATCAGTCTTTTATCTCCGTTCATATCTGAATTATAAAAAAAACCTTCCTGTTTCGGAAGGTTTAATTTATAAAATTATATTTGAGAAAAATTCTATTCCCGGTCGAGGAATATTCTCGTCCTGAACCTGGTCTCGGGATAAGACTCTATCTTGACTGATACCCAGACCTCCTTGTATCCTCTCAATTTAAAATCTTCGGCGATCTGATCGCACATTTTGCATACGCCGTTTCTGGACTCCACATTTTCAGTTCTTTCAGCGATCAGGTTGCCGTCCCTGGGGCTGTCATAGATCCTGAAAGTAACATTGTAGAATCCGTCATCAAGAGGCATACCGGCCTCATCGGTCATAATTAACCGCATTCTCTGATCCGGATTCAGTTTCTCTGCTGAAAATAATACTGCTGTCAACATCAAACACACAATTAAGAACATCTTCATTTCAAACCTCCCTGTCATGAACAGAACTTTTTCGAGAGAATTTTTTAGGGTGACAAAAACCGCTCCCTTTCACGGGGAGCTTTCAAGAATATACATTTTCTTCTCTGTTTTAAAAATTCTCTCGCATATAATATAATACAGATTTTTAATTTTGTCAAGTATTGTGCCTGAAAATTGTGATTTACAGAATGAACATAAATAAAAAAACAGGTTTATTTAATTCACCGGATTTCGTATATTTACATCCAAATCAACGGAGCAGCAAATGGCAACGGATAAACTTATAGTTAAAGGCGCTTGCGAGCATAATCTTAAGCATATAGATCTTGAGCTTGATAAAAATAAGCTTATAGTTTTTACCGGAATAAGCGGAAGCGGAAAATCATCGCTGGCATTTGATACGATATATACCGAAGGTCAGAGACGCTATGTCGAATCTCTGTCGAATTATACAAAACAGTTCCTCGGAGTGATGAAGAAACCGAAGATCGATTCTGTGGAGGGACTTTCACCGGCAATATCTATCGAACAGAAGACATCGTCCTCGAACCCGCGGTCGACGGTGGGAACGGTGACCGAAATATTCGATTTCGTGAGAATGATGTTCGCGCGTATCGGGCATCAGTACTGCTATAACTGCGGAGACCTGGTAACTTCAAGATCCGTCGACGAGATAATTTTCGATGTGCTGAATAATATGAAGACGGATACGAAATTCGCCGTTATATCTCCTTATATCGAAAGGCAGAAAGGAAATCTGAAGAATTCTCTCGACTACCTTAAAGCTGAAGGATATGTGAGGGTGCTGATAGACGAAGAGGAATTTCTGCTTGAGGACGAGATCAAAGTAGACGATAAAAAATTCCATAAGCTCTATGTGATAGTTGACCGTCTGAAGATGAAGGATGATATCAAAAGCAGGCTGGCGGAGTCAATTGAGACTGCTTTAAAACTGGCTCAAGGGAACCTGATAATTAAGAATATAGATACAGGGAGCGAGACGCTTTACAGCGAGAAAAATTACTGTCAGAAATGTTCAATAAGCTATCCCGACCTGTCTCCGAACTCGTTCTCGTTCAATACTCCCGCAGGCATGTGCCCCGACTGCCACGGTCTCGGTTTCTTCAAGAAAGTGGACATCAACAAACTGGTCAAGTACCCGAAGAGGAACATACACGACGGCGCCATACCGTTCATAGCAGGACAGAATATCGAGTTCCGCAAGATAAAAGGGATAATGGAATCATATAAAGTGGATTCAAAAACGCCTTTCAACCAGATACCGGAAGAAGTAGTCAAAGCGATCATGTACGGGACGAAGAAGCAGGTGACGATGAACTATAAGTCTAAAAGCTTCAGCGGAGTGTTCACGACCGCATATGAAGGCCTGGCGAACATGATAGAAAGGCGCTATAAGGAGACTTCCTCCAACATGGCGCGTCAGTATTATGAAGTGTTCATGGCTGACGCGGAATGCAGTTCCTGCGGCGGGAAAAGGCTCCGGAGAGAATCGCTTTCCGTCAGGGTGAACGGGCTTACCATAAATGAAATAACGACACTTGAAATAGATAAACTGCTGAAATTCGTTAAGGGCCTTCACAAAAGCCTGACGGAAAAGGAGAACCTTATCGTGAAGGAGCTCCTTAAGGAGATGCAGGAGCGTCTTGGGTTTTTAGTTAATGTCGGCCTGAAGTACCTGACGCTCGACAGGAACGCGCGGAGCCTTTCCGGAGGGGAATCCCAGAGGATCAGGCTGGCGAGCCAGATCGCGAGCGGCCTGACAGGTGTCATCTACGTGCTCGACGAACCGAGTATCGGGCTCCACCAGAAGGACAACCAGAGGCTGCTGGAAAATCTTGTACAGCTCAGGAACAAAGGCAATACGGTCATTGTAGTCGAGCACGACAGGGAGACCATCGAGGCCGGCGACACAATAGTCGATTTCGGGAAAGAAGCGGGAATCTACGGCGGCGAGATCGTTTACAGGGGCGCTTTCAAAGGTCTCGAGAAAGCGAAGACCCACACTTCGGATTATGTTTTCAGGCGGGAAACCGTTCATATAGATAAAGGGAAGGGTGAAAGTTCAGGCAATATCACCGTCGCCGGATGTACTACGAACAACCTGAAGAACATAACCGCGAAGTTCCCGCAGAATAAAATGACCGTAGTTACGGGAGTATCGGGAGCCGGCAAAAGCAGTCTTGTGATGGACAGCCTGTATAATGCTTTGAAAACACTCGCGTCCAACAGGGAGGACCTGAAGGATATGGGCAATCTGAAGTCCGATTTCGAATATAAGGAGGTATATCTCGAAGACAACCTCGGTTTAAAGATAGAGAAACCTGATATCAGACTGATAAAGATAGATCAGAGCCCGATAGGCAGAACACCGAGATCGAATCCTGTAACCTATATCGGTGCATTCGACCACATCAGGGATATAATGGCGAAGACCAAACTCGCCCGTATGA
>DAIMKZ010000119.1:0-6217 GCA_036721445.1 Candidatus Delongbacteria bacterium | reverse complement strand
TTCCGTCTCCCCAGCAGCTCAAGATCATCAAGTTCGACACGGACGGCAATTTTATCACTGACAAGCGGTACAGCAAGTCATCGGAATATCCCGGCACTTTCTGGAAGACCAGGAATTTCGTGACGGGTATGAGCTATACTCCAGTACCGGAGGAAGGTCCGGGAATGGTCATCAGGAACTTAAACCTCTTCGACGACCGCTTCAACTGCCTCAGGACTTTCAGGGAGGACAAGTTCGATTTCCAGGATCCCGTCTTCGATCTGAACTTCGTGCGTAATCCCTGCGTGTCCGTCACTTCCGACAGCATGGTCTATCTGCCTAGATACAGCGAGAACGAGTACGCTTTCGACGTCTTCGATTTTGAGGGCAATAAAAAAATGACTGTCAAGAAAAGGTATCAGAGGATACCTTATACAGAAGGCGAGCTTGCGCGGATACAGAGGCAGCTGGACAGGAACAATCTGACCGCGAAAGGCAGGTTCAAGAACTCGATAGTGCTGATCACGATGGACAAGTACGACAGGCTGTGGGTGCAGGCGGCTCTTCCTGATGCGGAAACAAGAAGGCTTTACGATATATTCAAGGACGGCGTATATCAGAACACCGTAGAAGTTCAGGCTGACAGTACGGACATAGTCGATTTCGTGGAGGACAAGCTCGTCGTCTTCGACGCTTTTAACAACAAGATGAAGTATTATAATTATTAAGGTACTTGCATTATTGATCACGGATTTTTAAATTGTTACTTCAGGTGATTAAAAGGAGTAATATGGCGGGACTTATATTTTTACGCACGGGCGATCTTGAAGGTATCAGGGATTTCTACATGTACAGGATCGGTATGGAAATGTGGCTCGATCAGGGAGAGTGCATAATTCTGAAGCATGAGAATTTTTTACTCGGATTCTGCAGGGGAGAGAAGCAGGCTGAATCCCCGTGCATAACATTCTTCTATGACTCGAACGATGAAGTTGACACGATGTATGAAAAGCTCAAAGATTTTTCGACTGCGGAACCGGTCGAGAACAAAAGATACAATATTTACCATTTCTGGGCAAAAGACCCGGAGGGAAGGACGCTTGAGTTCCAGCGATTCCTGAACGAAGGACTGAAATTATAATAAAAAAAGCCCCGTTAGTTTTACGGGGCCTTTTTCTTGGGAGGGTGGAAACTATTTTCCGGCCATCATGGCTTCAACGTCCGCTTTAACATCTCCGATCGGTTTAATATCGAAATTCTCGACGAGGACTTTTGCAACGTTCGGCGACAGGAACGCCGGAAGCGTAGGTCCGAGTCTTATGCCTTTGACTCCGAGGAAGAGGAGCGCGAGAAGTACGGTCACCGCTTTCTGCTCGTACCACGCTATATCGAACGAAATCGGCAGCTTGTTTATATCGTCGAGACCGAATAATTCTTTCAATTTTAGAGCTATTACTGCAAGCGAATAAGAGTCGTTGCACTGGCCTGCGTCGAGAACTCTCGGAATTCCGCCTATATCGCCCAGCTGCAGCTTGTTATAGCGGTATTTGGCGCATCCGGCGGTCAGTATGACCGTATCCTTCGGAAGCTCCTTGGCTACGTCGGTGAAATAGCTTCTCTCATTATGCCTTCCGTCGCATCCCGCCATCACGATGAACCTTTTTATCGCGCCTGATTTGACTGCTTCGACCACCTTGTCTGTGAGCGCGAGCACCTGTGCGTGGGCGAATCCGCCGACGATCTTTCCGGTCTCGATCTCCGTCGGCGGCGGAAGGGTTTTTGCAAGCGCAATCACTTCGGAGAAGTCCTTCGGCTGTCCTTTTTCGGGATCGGGTATATGTTTAACACCTTCGAAACCTACAATGTTTGTCGTGAACACCCTGTGCTTATAAGAATCTTTCGGTGGTACAAGACAGTTCGTCGTAAGTATGATCGCGCCGTTGAAGGATTCGAACTCCTCATTCTGTTTCCACCACGCGTTGCCGTAGTTGCCCACGAAGTGAGAGTATTTCTTGAAAGCGGGGTAGTAGTTGGCCGGGAGCATCTCGCTGTGCGTATAAACATCGACGCCCGTTCCCTCGGTCTGCTTGAGAAGCTGTTCCATGTCCTTCAGATCGTGGCCGGAGATAAGTATAGCGGGATTTTTCCTTACCCCAATATTGACCTCTGTGATCTCGGGATTGCCGTAAGTTTCAGTGTTCGCCGCGTCAAGAGCTGCCATGGCATCGACCGCATATTTTCCTGCTTCAAGCACCAGCGGAATGAGCTCTGCGACCCCGATCGAATCGTCTATTGTGGCAAGAAGTCCTTTCTCTATAAACATCACGATCTCTTTTACAGGCTTACCCAGTCTGTGTGCGTGATCCGCGTAAGCCGCCATGCCTTTTATACCGTAGGTAAGCAGTTCCCGTAACGATCTCACGTCCTCGTCCGCGGTCCTCAGCACGCCCACCTGCGCCGCTTTTTCGTCGATATTCTCATCCGTTACGAAGAATGTAGCCGCGTCGTGGGTATCCAGCTTTCCGGCAGGTATTCCCATCTCGGTGGTCTTCTGTTTACCCATTTCGCGCATTTCGATCGTATCTTTTACCGCTTTGACGAAATAAGCCCTGTCGAAGTTGGCGTTGGTTATGGTCGCGAAAAGCTTCTCCAGCACGAATTTATCCATTTCTCCGCATGATTCGGCGTATTCGTTCCTGATCTCGAGAGTTGCTTTCGATCTGAAGATCAGCATTCCTTTAAGCGCGTGGATCAGAAGGTCCTGAAGATTCGCCACGTCGGACGTCTTTCCGCAGAACCCTTTCGCGTATGAACAGCCTTTGTTCCCTATAGTTTCCTGGCACTGAAAGCAAAACATGCTCATTTGGTACCTCCTTCTAATTAAGCTTTATAGTTTACCGGGTTAGGCGATTTTACCACGAAGAATTCGAGTATTTCGTCGTCTTTATTTTCGACTGTCATTCTCACGCCGAATGGAACATTTATGAAGCATTTCCCGTATTTGTGCGTTTCCTGTTCTCCAAGCCTAAGGGTCATTGTTCCTCTAACTATAACGAAATAGACATTAGAGTTAGAATTATGTATAGGCAGGGCAGTGTCTTTCGGCAGCACCATATGGTTTAAGTTGATGTTCTCGTCGTCGATTATTATTTCGATCGTTTTTTCATCCGTGATCGTGTAGTCATATTTTTTTTCTATCATTCGGGGCCTCCTTATTATATCATTGAAACAGATTTTCGTAATGCCCTTAAAGTGCATCGCGAAAATGGCGAGAGTGCAATTTTGCCGTTAAGAAACTCTATCGCCCTTTAAGGGTTTATAGAGTTTTAGGAAAAATTGACCGGAAGCCCCGCAATCAGCTTTCGGGCTGAGAAAACCTGTTTCAATGAACGGTTTAGTTTATCTGATCTCGCCGTCAATGCCGATAACGGTCAGCTTAACCATTTTCGATATTCCGGCAAGCTCGAGCGCCTTCTGTACTATCACCTCGATCCCTCCGCAGCACGGCACTTCCATCCTCACCACGGAGACCGATCTGATGTTCTTGCTTTTGAATATCTGCGACAGCTTGGAGATGTACCTTTCGATGCCCTGATCGAGCTTGGGGCAGAGCATGACCAGGCGCTTTCCCTTCACGAACCTTTCGTGAAAGTTCGCGAATGCGAAAGGCACGCAGTCGGCGCAGACAAGGAGGTCGGCGTCATCGAAGCTCGGGTCGGCCGGATTGATCAGGTGGAGCTGGACGGGCCAGTGCCTGAGCTCGGACCGGAGCGTCCCGTAATTCTCTTTACCCGTATGGTCGTGACCGACTGTCCTTGCGGCCGAACCCGGGCACCCGCCGGATGCGCAGGCGGAAGGTGCTTCCCTGAAATCAGGAATATCAATTCCTTTAGCTGTCAGGATCTGTATCGCCTGATTAACATGCTTATCGAGCCCGTGATCGTTCAGGTGTTTCAGGTGCGCCTTTATCGTATTCGCACCGGCCTTGATCACATTCTCCATAACTTTTGCTTCGTCGTACTCCCCGGCTTCTCTTTCCTCGGTACTGATAGCGCCCTGTGGACAATTACCGATACACGCACCAAGTCCGTCGCAGAAAAGGTCAGATATCAGTCTGGCTTTACCGTCGATCAGCTGAAGCGCACCTTCAGGGCAGTCCGGAATGCAGAGACCGCATCCGTCGCATTTATCCTCGTCGATCTTAATTATTTGTCTTTTCATACTACCACCTTATTTTATGATCAGTTTTTCTATATTATTCCAAAGGACAGTTCCCTCCTCTTTCAAGTCAAACGAATAACCGTTATAGCACCATTGGGTCACCAATAACCTCATCGATCCCACTATCATTCTGAAAAGCGACCTTGTTTCAATATTCTTTTTTATCATACCTTCTTTCTTGGCAGAATCAATTAAAGCTTCAAGTTCTTCTCTGTGCCCGTGAATAAGCATTCTCATTCTTTCGGATATTTCTTTGTCATTCAAAAATATGGCCTCTGAGAACATCACTTTCGACAGTTCGGGGTTCGATATGAATTTGTCGTACCTGCTCATAATAAAATGTTTCATTGCTTCGATGGAGGAGGAAGGGACTTCATCCGAGCCCGTTCTTGAAAATTCCTCAAAATGATCTATTATCGACATTATGATCGACTGCTTGTTCTCATAGTGCCGGTAAAGTGCCGCTTCAGTAACTCCGACCGCTTTCGAAAGATTTTTTATAGTAAGATTCTGTATCCCTTCTTCAGCTATGATCTTTATTGCTTTTTCCAGTATCTCTTTCTGTCTTTCTGTCAGTTCCGTCATTTCGTGCTCCTTTTTTATGTAAGTGAACATTTACTGACTTAAATTTACGAAAGAAAAAACCGTTTGTCAAGTGGCATTATTCACTGAAAATCAAATCAAAATTTGAACCAAAATATTTTTGCTGTATAATACTATAGTATAGAAAGATACAGAATTTCAGGTCTTTTTTTTATTGGGCCACGATCATTAGAATAATACTCAAAAACAGGGGTATCCTTGTTAAATATTATTTTTTTTGTAAATTTTTAACAACTGTAAACGGTAAGCTATGGTTATGAGCGAATGAGATATAAAAATCAAAATGAATTGGTGAAATTGATTTGCGAATTAATTTGCCGGTAGTATCAAATGAGGTTAAATTTGGAAGTTAAAATATTCAGGGAGAATGAAAGATGTATCATAGTATAAGTGATAATGAATTTTGCGAAAGAGTTCATAACATCTTGGAAGAATTAAAAACGAAGGAAGCCGACTATAAAATTAAGTTTGAAAAATATTTCAACAACAGCTTCGCGATGATCAAGCAAAGATTTAAGCGCATTGAAAGGAAAACTCTGAACACAGTATATGACGAGATCAGATTCAAACATGCCAAAGAAAAACTAAAAAAATCCTGCTGCTTTGAAGTGATGACCGAACTCGGATTTAAGTATGAGTTTAACTTTTCCAGATGGTTCAGAAGATTTGCAGGCATAAACCCTTCTGAATATCAGGCATCATTAAGCAAGAAAAAATCAAAATGAATTGATAAATAGGATTGTTAAAATTGATTGATGATATGAATTGCCATTTTGAATTGGCGATAATAACCTACGAAAATCTTTGACATAAATTAGGAATTCTAGTAAATTAAAAGTGAGTTGCACAGTTTGGCAAAGAAATGAAATAAAACAGGAGATAAATTTTTTGAGAACTTTGATAACTTCTCTTCTTATAAGCCTTTCAATAATTTCTTATCTACTCGCAGAAGAAACATATAAAATAGATATAGACAGCAAAGGCATAAAGACTTTCTATAACAAAAAACCTGCTGACCCGAATTTAAAAATAGAGCTGAGAGAGATTGCAACGATCACTAATGACCTTCTTGATAGTCTGAAAGCAGGCAGATTCATAGTTTATGATTTCGATTTTGATAAAGACGGAAATATAATAATATTAGATTATCAGCGTATGTGGAAATTCAGCAGAAATGGGCGTTTTATAAAAAAATTTTCACGGCAGGGAAACGGGCCAGGTGAGCTTTCAAACGCACGTAGTTTTTATATGTTAAAAGATACAATTCATGTTATTGATTTAAATTCAGCTAAAGTTATAAAATTTGATAATGCCTGCAGGTTTATCAATAACATAAAAGTAATAAAATATTCAGATTTTCCATCTGATATATTTGCTGTTGGCGAAAATTATCTCCTTGGCAGTAAATTTGGGT
>DAIMKZ010000118.1:3424-6274 GCA_036721445.1 Candidatus Delongbacteria bacterium | reverse complement strand
ACTGCTGGCAGGGAGAGTTCGAATGGGACCTTTTCAACAAGGGGTTCAAGCTGCTGATCAATACTAAGTCGAGTATTTTTTCGGATCTTAAATTCGACAAAGACACAAGGGAGCGAAGGTGGTAATGTACTTTCCATACTTTCTTTTGCCCGTCCAAAAGAAAGTAAACAAAGAAAAAGACGGCCCGAAAGATGATTTTGGGGCTTCCGGTATTTTATGCCTGAAATGTCATAAATCCCAAAAAGACAGGACGATGCCATTTCTTAACGGCAAAAATCACTCACGCCTGATCCAAAATCTCTTTATGGGCAAATAATATAACCTGACTTAACCAAACAAGGCATGATATGAGCCATTTTATAATAGGAACGGCAGGGCATATCGATCATGGGAAAACAAGCCTGGTGAGAGCTCTGACCGGAATGGACACCGACGTTCTAAAGGAAGAGAAGGAACGGAATATAACTATCGACATCGGTTTCGCGTTCCTCGGAAGCGATATAACGATCATCGACGTTCCGGGTCACGAGAGGTTTATAAAGAACATGATGGCCGGGGTCTCGACTATAGATTTCGCGCTTTTTGTTATCGCAGCTGACGACGGTATAATGCCTCAGACGACAGAACATCTGGATATACTCAACTTGCTTCAGGTGAAAGACGGTGTGGTAGTCCTGACAAAAGCGGACATGGTCGAGCCGGACTGGCTCGATCTGGTAGAGGAGGAGATAAAGGAAGGCATGAAAGGTACTTTTCTTGAGGGAAAGCCTGTGTACGTCGTCGACTCGATCTCCGGCCGCGGGATAGAAGCGCTCAAAGAACTCATTCTTGAAAAGAAGGAGAACAAGCCGCCCCGCATGGATAAGGGGATATTCAAGCTCCCCGTCGACAGGGTGTTCACCATGAAGGGGTTCGGAACAATAGTGACGGGCACGATTCTGTCGGGGCGCCTGAAGGAGGGCGACAGGCTTTCGCTGCAGCCGAAGAACCTCGAGGTACGCGTGAAAGGGCTGCAGTCGCACGGGAAAAATGTGCCGGAGCTTGCTCTCGGGGAAAGGGCGGCGGTGAACCTGCACGGGGTCACGGTCGAGCAGATCGAAAGAGGCAATGTCCTTGTTTCATCAGGATACCTCGAACCTACATATATTTTCACAAGCAGTTTCTATCTGCTCGCCTCTGCCAAAAAGCTCGATTCGAGGACCAGGATCAGGGTTCACGCCGGCACGAACGAGGTTCTGGGCAGGATAATTCTTCTGGACAGGGACTCACTCGAGCCGGGACAGCACTGTTTCGCGGAACTGCGTCTTGAGGAGCAGATGAACATCGCGCCTGAGGAAAGGTTCGTGATTCGCTCGTATTCACCTCAGTTCACCATAGGCGGCGGCCAGATACTCACTATTAATGAAAAGAAAGCCAAACGGCACGATCCGGCGCTTCTGGAGGTGCTGTCCGTTCTCGAAAAGGGCGACCAGAACAAGCTGGTCGAGGAGACGGTCTTTTTATCCCGCTTCGCTCCGATATCCCTGCCTGATATTTCAAAAAAGGTCGGCTGGTCGGAACCCGAGACCGAAAAAGCTGTCGAACTGCTGAAGTCTGAAAAGAAGATACTCAGGGTCGGAAAAGAAGTTAAAAGAGAATTTTATCATAAAGCTAATTACGAAGCGCTGCAGAATAAAGCTTCGGATATTCTCGAGAAGTTCCATACTGAATTCACTCATAAAGAAGGTATGAGCAAGGAAGAGCTGAAAACGAAAATATCACCGGTACTCGACCCAGATCTCTTCGATGCGGTTCTAAGCATAATGTCGCAGAACAGGATAGATATTGCGAATAATCTGGTCAGTTTAAAGAAGTTCAAAGTGCAGATCGATCCGAAGATGCAGAAGGATATAGATTCCGTCTTCGACTGCTATAAAGAGGATGCCTTTACTCCGAAAACCGTTAAAGAGCTTTCCGAAGAACTCAGACTTCCCTTTAAAGATGTCAGGCAGTATGCAGGTATGCTTGCAGCAAAAGGGGATCTTGTAAAAGTCGATGAGGATTTTTATTTCGCTAAAGAAGTTCTCGAAAAGGGAAAGCAGCTTATTAAAGCAGAATTTACCAGATCAGGACCACTCAAGATAGGTCAGATATCGGAGCTGTTCGGCAGCAGTAGAAAGTATGTTGTGCCTATAATGGAATACCTTGACAGGGCAGGTTTCACGAAGAGGAACGGGGATGTGAGGGTGGTCGTATAATGTATCACATCGACTTCATATCTCTGCCCGGTATAAAAGGGAAAATAGGTATGGGGCACGCTCCCGGCTACGGTTCTGACAGGTTCGGGGATTTCCGATCTATAAAAGAAGAGGGAATTTCGAAGATATACTGCCTTCAGGAGGAGATCGAGCTGAAATACCTGACGAACGGCGAGGATGATTTTGATAAAAGACGGGAATACCTAGCAGGAATAGGGATCGATCTCGTCAGTTCACCCATCGGGGATTTCAGGATACCGACAGTAGATCAGGCTAAGGAATTAACCGATTCGATACTTTCAGATATAAAAGAAGGAAAGAACATCCTGATACACTGCATGGGCGGACTCGGCAGAACGGGAACTATCGCGGGATGCACTCTCGTACGTTACGGAGCGGCGCCCGAAATAGCCGTAATGACCGTCAGAAACGTAAGGCCGGGCACGCTTGAGACCGATCAGCAGGTCGAATTCGTGAAAAATTTTTCAGCTTAAGATCACCTGAATATCTTCAGCTTCTGGCCGATCAGCAGATTGTCGGAATAAAGATCGTTGTCGTTCTTTATCTTTTTTACTGAAGTATTGTATTCTTTTGCTATACGCGACAGAGTGTC
>DAIMKZ010000118.1:0-3324 GCA_036721445.1 Candidatus Delongbacteria bacterium | reverse complement strand
CATATCCGGATCAGGAACACTTGCGGCAGGCACAAGTACGGTGAATTCGCCCGGCGGGATGATCACCTTGTTCAGAGGAGTATATTTGGCCCGCCTGAACTTGCTTATCTTTATCCATGGGTTGATCTCGTAAACCTCCGCCAGCGTCGTGCCCTGAGCCTTCGCCCAGTCCTTGAGCTCGTGATAGCCCTTTGAGATCACATCCACCTTCCTGTATTTCTCCATAAGCGGCTTTTCAAGTTCGAATTCCTTTCCGAAGATCTCTTTCTGATATTCGAATATCATTTTTATCGCGATGGACCTGTAAACATAGTAATCGGTCTCTTCCGCGCGCATGATCACCTTGAAGAAACAGTCCGCCCCCTGACTTTTCACGTCCTTGAGAACATTTCCTATCCCGGCGTTGTAGGAACACATGGCCAGAAGCCAGTCGTCAATGCCGCTGCTCTGAAGCTGAGAATAATTCGCTTTGAGATACCTGGCGGCAGCTTCAGTAGATTTGATAATGTCCCTTCTTTCGTCAATATAATCAGTGATCTCAAGACCGTACGCCCTGGCTGTTCGGGGCATGAACTGCCATATGCCTGCCGCACCCGCATGAGAAGTTGCGTTGGGGTTAAGGGCGCTTTCTGCTATGGAGAGGTATTTCACATCCCCGGGGATCCCGTATTCTCTGAACACTTCATCGAAATAGGGAAAGTATTCTCCGCTCCTCGGTATGTATTTATATGCGGCCTTTATCTCGTTCTTGAATATCTTCTGGAGTTTTTCGTAAACCCTGTCGTTCGAGAGGTCCACTTCATAGCCGGCGAAACTGTACTTTCTGGGCAGCTGGAAATCCTCGTTAACAACAGTTAATGAACTGAAATAGCTCAGTTCAGCTTCAAGCGAGTCTATCTTGAACAGGAGGTACGACTGGTTCTCGTTGAGAGAGTCGATCACGGAGTAAAGTGAATCAAACGGGGATATCGTATTTACGCTGTCAGGAACTTCGGTTTCTGAATATTCTGTTTCCTGTGACGAGTCGCTGACTGTCAGAGTGTCGAAAAGGGGGATGTCAGTGCCCGTACTTAATCCCGCGGAAAAGCCGTTATCATTTATATATGAACGATTTCCGCAGCCCGCAAGAAACATCACTGCGACAGGTACGAAAACCTGCAGAATTTTTTTTACACACTTCATGAATACAGCACTACTTTCACTTTTTTTTAATTACAACCGGGGTAAATATAATATAACGGATAAGAAATTCATAAGATTTTTTTCGGTAGAAATAAAATTTGTATTGACTTTGGGCATATTAAAGCATAAATTAAAGCTACAGCCGTGAGAGATCCCCTTTCCGGCACAATATTTTTCAAAAAAGTAAAAACATATAATATTGAGGTAAGTTTATGCGTAAGTTCGCTATTGAGAAGCTGCAGATAGTCAAAGAGGCAACATCAAAAAAAAAGATAAAAAAGCTTTCCATCACGCATGGAATAACAGTAAAAACGATCAGAAACTGGATATCTCAGGCTTCTGAAGGAAGATTTGTACTGAAAGGAAGAAAAAAATACAATATTACAGGTGAAGGACTTGCCGATAGGAAAAGACCGTTCACAGATATGATATACAAGGTAGTGAAACTGGATCTTCCGAAAAAAGACTGCAAATGTAAAGAGCTGTACAGGCATATATTCAGAGACAGGAACCGGGGCTTATTATTCTGCTCATATTCATCAAAAATAAATACTGCTGTTGCCGGTGAAATATGCAGTGATCTCATAAGTCAGGCGGCTAAAGCGGGTTATACAGTAAAAAAGATTATAACAGACAAGATACCTGAAACAGAAACTCTGGGAGTAATACTGAAGGATCACGGCACTTCAATTGTGAGGGAAAATTTTTTAAGTATCAGAAAACATTCGTTATTCTCTCAAAAAAAGAACAGTTATGTGAAAGTAAGGACTAAATATGAAAAATGTTCGGATTTTATTTTCGATTCTTTGGCGACAGTCTGCAGGAACAACGATATAACAGCCGGAAAGATGAAAAGGGGCAGAAACATACTTGATACAGTAAAGAAAATAAACGGTTATTTGCATTCTTCGGCAATGAATAACGTTATGCTCGAAACTACAGAAAATGATATACTTCAGATACTTTTATCCAATTACGGAAAAGCTTTAGAATTTCAGAAAAAATTCGATCTGGATAACGCTGATCATATTTACGAAAAGCTTTATTATATACTTAAAGATTCGTCAGCAGCAAAAGATCTCCTGATTAATGTTATGATCAGGAGAGCAAAACTATCGGGATTAAAAAAATCATACGATGAAGCCGATAGTTTTATCGCCCAGAGTATGAGATTGTTAAAAGACGCAACAGTAAAAAACAGATATTTTCTTATGTACAATCTTTACATGGAAGTAGCAGATATGTCAAGAACTCAGAATAACAAGATAAAGACACTTTACTATATGGACAGGTCAGGAAAATTATTAGACAAAATAAACGATCCCGTAACAACCGCGGTATTTTATTTAAATTACGGTAAAGTACAAAGCGACTACAGAATGCATAAAAGAGCTTTAGAAAATTTTGAGAAAGGGCGTGCAGTTGTTGAAGAAAACAATCTGACAAAACTTAAATCTGCAGTGGAGGAATCTTTTGCCAGCGCATACAGCATAAGCGGCCGGTACGAAGAATCAAAGAAGATTTTCGAAAAAATGATAAACGAGGACTTTTATGCTGATTCACCATATTTCAGAGCTCTACTGTATGCAAAATACGCTGATTTATTCCATCTTACAGGTGATCTTCTTAAAAGCGTAAAATATTATGACATTTCTCTTGATTTGATCTCCAAGCACCCGGAAATTAATGTATTTGTTCAGCTTGAACTGATCATAGGATCGAACAAGGCTTTTTCACTTTTGAAAATGAATGAATTCTGCAAAGCGCGTTCGATCTTCGAGAGGAATTTAAAGATCGCTCAGGATAAGAATTTTCCCGATCTTGTGTCAGCCAATATCGCATATATCATAATTTGCCTGAATGAACAGAGAAGGATGAATGAATCTGAAAAGTATCTAAAGGACCTCAAGCTGCTTCTAAGGAACAATAATAATCCGGAGATGGAATATAAGTACTATCAGGGTATGGGTGAAGTCTATATGAATAAAAGAGATTTCGTTAAGTCCGAGGAAAGTATGCAGAAAGCAGTTTCCATATCTGAGAGTCCGAGCCTTCCTTCAACATCATATTTTTATGCTTCTTTAAAGCTGGCGGACCTGTATGCTGTCTCAGGTGAAGGAGATAAAGCGAAAAAAATTACAA